>NZ_JBTYMC010000219.1:0-11603 GCF_054880855.1 Streptomyces sp. S6
GGCGTCCGCGTCACCGCGCCCGCCACCGCCCTCCCCGCGCCCGTCCTCCTCGCCTCCGCCTTCGACCCCGGCCTCGCGCGCCGCTACGGACAGGTCATCGGCCGTGAAGGACGCGCCCTCGGCCAGGACGTCCTGCTCTCCCCGATGGTCAACCTCCTGCGCACCCCCTACGGCGGACGCAACTTCGAGACGTTCACCGAGGACCCGCTCCTCGCCGCCGACCTCGTCGCCGCCGAGATCGAGGGCATCCAGGGCGAGGGCCTCATCGCCACCGTCAAGCACTTCGCCCTCAACAACCAGGAGGCGAACCGCGAGACGATCGACGTCCGTGTGGACGAACAGACCCTCCACGAGGTCGAACTGCGCGGCTTCGAGGCCGCCGTCACCGCGGGCGTCGGCTGTGTCATGGGCGCCTACAACAAGGTCGACGGCGTCCACGCCTGCGAGAGCGAACGCCTCCTCACCGGCGTCCTGCGCGACCGCTGGGGCTTCACCGGGTGGGTGATGACCGACTGGTCCGCCGCCCACAGCACCGGCCCCGCCCTGCGCGCCGGGCTCGACATGGAGATGCCCGACGGGACGTACTTCGGGGCGGCGCTGAGGACGGCCGTCGAGCGCGGGGAGATCCCCGAGACGTACGTCGACCGGGCCGTGCGGCGGATCCTCACCGTGCGCGAGCGGTTCGGCCACCTCGACGGACCCACGACACGCCCCGCCCGGGACCCCGGAGCCGGTGCGGCCGTCGCCCTGGAGGTCGCCAAGGCGGGCGCGGTCCTGCTGCGCAACGCGCGGGGAACCCTTCCGCTGCGGGCCGGTGAGTCCGTCGCGGTGATCGGGGCCGGCGCGGACCACCCCTTCGTGAGCGGCGGGGGCAGCGCGCACGTGGTGAGCGAGGGCGCCGAGAGCCCGCTGACGGCGATCCGCCGCCGGATGGGGACGGCGTCGTACGCCCTCGGCGAGGACCTCTTCGGGAAGCCGATCCCCGACGGGACGCTGAGCCCGGGGTTCGGCACCGAGGGGCAGCGGGTGGCGGAGGGGTGGACGTACGAAGGCTCCTTCGCGGACGACGACGGCGGCGAGCGGACGTTCGTCCTGCACTTCACCGGCGACCCCGCCGCCCGCCCCCGGATCCTCCTCGACGGCGAGGAACTCTTCCCCCAGGCCCCCGGCTGGGGCGAGTACTTCGTCGGCGGACTCACCACCACCGCCCCCGACGGCCTCACCGTCCGCCGCGCCACCCGCCGCCTCACCCCCGGCACCCACACCCTCCGGATCACCGCACGCGCCGGCGGACTCTTCCGCCTCCGCCACATCACCGCCGCCACCCGCGCCCAGGACGTCACCGAGGCCGCTGCCGCCGCCCGCGCCGCCGGCCAGGTCGTCCTCTTCGCCCACGAGGACGCCTCCGAGTCCCTCGACCGCACCACGCTCGCCCTCCCCGGCAACCAGGAACGCCTCATCGAGGCGGTGACGGCGGCGAACCCGAGGACCACCGTCGTCCTCAACACCTCCTCCGCGACGTCGATGCCGTGGCTGGAGCGCACCGGCGCGGTCCTCCAGATGTACTACCCGGGCCAGGAGGGCGCCGCCGCGACCGCCGCAGTCCTCGCCGGGGACTGCGACGCGGGCGGACGGCTCACCCAGTCGTTCCCGGTGGACGACGCGCACCATCCCGTCGCCGGGGACGCGCGGCGGTATCCCGGTGCGGACGGGGTCGTCGAGTACTCCGAGGGCGTCCACACCGGGTACCGGTGGTACGACGCGCAGGGCGTGCGTCCGCTGTTCCCCTTCGGGCACGGGCTGTCGTACACGTCGTTCGAGTACAGCGATCAAGCTGTCAGTGCATCTATCGGTACAGCTGGTCAACGTGTCATCAAGGTGTCGTTCAACGTTGTCAACACGGGCGGGCGGGACGGGGTGGACGTGCCGCAGGTGTACGTGGGGCCGTCGCCGGACGTGCGCCTCCCGCAGGCCGTGCGGGTGCTGGCCGGGTACCGGAGGGTCGCGCTGCGGGCGGGGGAGCGGCAGCGGGTGACGGTGGAGGTGGCGGCGCGGACGCTGTCGGTGTGGGACCCGGGGGCGGGCGGGTGGGTGCTGGGGACGGGGACGCGGACCGTGTGGGTGGGGGCGTCCGCCGGGGAGTTGAGGCTCTCGGCGCGGGTGGAGGTCGGACGTCCCTGAGGCACAGGGCGGCTCGGTCCGGCCTCGTGGTGCACCTCGCGCGGGCGATAGGCTCGCGGGAGTCCATCGACGTCAACGGAAGGAACCCGGCGGTGCACGTCCAGGAGTGGCTCGACTCGGTGCCTCCGGTCGCCGTCTACGCCGTGGTCGGGCTGATCATCGGCCTGGAGAGCCTCGGAATCCCGCTGCCCGGGGAGATCGTCCTCGTCTCGGCGGCCCTGCTCTCCTCCCAGCACGCGGGCATCAACCCGATCATCCTCGGGGCCTGCGCGACCGTCGGAGCCGTCGTCGGCGACTCCATCGGCTACGCGATCGGCCGCAAGGGCGGACGGCCGATGCTCGCCTGGCTCGCCAAGAAGTTCCCCCGCCACTTCAGCGAGGGACATGTCGCGACCGCCGAGCGCTCCTTCCAGAAGTGGGGCATGTGGGCCGTCTTCTTCGGCCGGTTCGTCGCCCTGCTGCGGATCTTCGCCGGGCCCCTCGCGGGTGTCCTGCACATGCCGTACTGGAAGTTCCTCACGGCGAACGTCCTCGGCGGGATCGCCTGGGCCGGCGGCACCACCGCCGTCATCTACTACGTCGGGATCGTCGCCGAGGACTGGCTGAAGCGGTTCTCCTGGCTCGGTCTCGTCCTCGCCGTGCTCATCGGCGCCACCTCGATGCTGGTGCTCAAGCGCAAGGCGAAGAAGGCGCAGGCCCAGCAGCATGCCGAGCCGGAAGCGGTGCCCGCCGCCGAGTGAACCGGGGCGGGCCGCAAGGCTTCAGGGCCTCACCCGCCGTGAACTCCCTTGTGCGCCTTGGCCAGTTCCGCGTACCCCGTGCCGTTCAGGGTGACCCCCGCGCGCTCCTCGGGGGTCAGCTCGCGGCGGACCTTCGCCGGGACGCCGGCGACCAGGGAGCCGGGCGGGACGACCATCCCCTGCGGCACCAGCGCCTGCGCGGCCACCAGCGAACCCGCCCCGATCACCGCCCCGTTGAGGACGGTCGCGCCCATCCCGACCAGACAGTCGTCCTCGACGGTCGCGCCGTGCACCACCGCGTTGTGGCCGACGGAGACGCGCTCGCCGACGCGCACCGGGAAGCCGGGGTCGGCGTGCAGCGTGCAGTTGTCCTGGATGTTGCTGCCCGCGCCGACCGCGATCGACTCGACGTCCCCGCGCAGCACGGCCCCGTACCAGACGCTGGCGCCCGCGCCGAGCGTGACGTCGCCGATCACGGTCGCCGTCGGCGCGACGAACGCCTCCCCGTCGATCTTCGGCTCCTTGCCCCCGATGCCCGTGATCAGAGCCTTCTGCGTCATCGCCGTCTCCTCCTGTCGGTCGTGTCACCGCACGGTACGCCACCGGGTGGGGTGAAGATCACAGCGCGGGGGCCTGCGGGGACGACTACGGTGGGCGCGTGCCGAAGCCCAAGAACACGTTCTCGTCCTGGCGGCGTCGCCTGGCCCAGCGCGCCGTGCACGCGGGGTGGGAGTGGGTGCGGCGCACGGGTTCGGTGACCGCCGAGCACCCCGGCCGGCTGCGGTTCGGCGCGCTCGGCGAGCACACCCGCCTCGCCTTCCCGCTCGGCACGGTCTTCGGGGAACCCTGGATCCACCTCGGCTCGCACTGCATCGTCGCCGAACAGGTCACCCTGACGGCCGGTCTGATGCCCGACCTCGACCTCGGCCCCGAACCCATCCTGCGCATCGGCGACGGCGTCGTCCTCGGCCGGGGCAGCCACGTCATCGCGGACACGACCGTCACGATCGGCAGCGACTGCTACTTCGGCCCGTACGTCTACGTCACGTCCACGAACCATTCCTACGACGATCCCCACGAGCCCATAGGCAAGCAGTGGCCCCGCATGGAGCCCGTGGAGATCGGCCCCGGCTGCTGGATCGGGACCGGCGCGGTGATCCTGCCCGGCGCGCGGATCGGCCGCAACGTCGTCGTGGCCGCCGGTGCGGTGGTCCGCGGCGAGGTGCCCGACCACGCGGTCGTCGCCGGGGCGCCCGCCAGGGTCGTCCGCCGCTGGACCCCCGTCGACGGCTGGCAGCCGCCCCTGCGCACACCCCCGCCGGTGCCGATCCCCGAGGGCGTCACCTCCGAGGAACTCGTCGCGCTGTCGGAGCTGGACGAGGAGGCGGTGGCCGGTCTTGAGCGGCTCTCGCGACTTGAGACCGAGGGCGGCCGTTAGACTCGGCGGTTCCCAGTACCGGCCCCCTGAAGTGGATGAATCGTGGCGGACCTCGAACTGCTCACCCAGTACCTGGCGCGCAACGTCAAGCACTGGCGGGCGGTGCGCGGGTTCACCCTCGACGTGCTGGCCGCGCGGGCCGGGGTCAGCCGGGGGATGCTCATCCAGATCGAGCAGGCCCGCACCAACCCGAGCATCGGCACGGTCGTGAAGATCGGCGACGCCCTCGGCGTCAGCATCACGACCCTCCTCGACTACGAGCAGACCACGAAGGTCCGTATCGTCCCCGCCGAGGACGCCGTCCGCCTCTGGCACACCGACGCCGGCAGCTTCAGCCGCCTCCTCGCCGGCACGGAGGCCCCCGGCCCCGTCGAGCTGTGGGAGTGGAAACTCATGCCGGGGGAGAGCAGCACCTCCGAACCCCACCCCGCCGGCACCGTCGAACTCCTCCACGTCACCTCCGGCGAACTCACCCTCACCGTCGACGACACGGACTACCGCGTCCCGACCGGCGCGAGCGCCACGTTCGACGCCAACAACCCTCATACGTACGGGAATCAGGGGGCTGTTCCGGCGACGCTGGTGCTGGCGGTGTCGGTGCCGCCGGTGTCCTGAAGCCCTCCTGTTAGCGTGCCCCCATGCGCGCACCCATCGGAGACTTCGACACCGCGACCCCCGCCCCCGACTGCCTGGCCGACCTGGTCACCCCCGTCGCCGACGCCGTCCGGGGCTGGTCGGCGAGTGTGCCCGCCGACCAGATCCTGTACGTCGACACGGACCCCGAGTGGGCCGACACGGCCGTGTTCGTCCAGCACTACGGCCCGGAGTTGCTGGAGCAGTCCGCGAACTGTGTCGTCGTCGCCGCAAAGCGCGGCGGGGAGACGACGCTCGCCGCGTGCGTGGTCCTGTCGGCCACCCGGGTCGACGTCAACGGCGTCGTCCGACGCCAACTCGGCGCGCGCAAGGCGTCGTTCGCGTCCATGGACACGGCGGTCGGCGAGTCCGGAATGGAGTACGGCGGCATCACGCCGATCGGACTCCCCGCCGCCTGGCCCCTGTTGGTGGACGCGGCCGTCGTCGACCTCCCGTGGGTGCTGGTCGGCAGTGGCCGCCGCCGGGGCAAACTCCTCGTCCCGGGCAAGGCGTTCGGGGAGCTGCCGGGGGTGGTTGTGGTGGAGGGGCTGGGGGTCGCCGCGGGCTGAAGGGTGCGACACGGCCTCAGTTGATGCCCCGTCCGTGGTGCGCCAGCGTCAAGTGCGGGTCCGCCAGCCCCGGTTGAGGTGTCGGGTCCGCGTGGACCAGGGCCGCCGTGAGCCGGGGGACGGCGTGCAGCAGGGCGTGTTCCGCCTCGACGGCGATCGCGTGAGCCTGACGGACCGTCACCTCGCCGTCCACCACGACCGCGACCTCCGCGCGCAGCCGGTGCCCGATCCACCGCAGCCTCAACTCGCCGACGTCCCGCACGCCTCGCACCTCACGCAGTGCCGCCTCCGCACGGTCCGTGAGCGCCGGGTCGACCGCGTCCATGACGCGCCGCAGCACCTCGCGGGCGGCGTCCCGCAGGACGAGGACGATCGCGGCGGTGATCGCCAACCCCACGACGGGGTCGGCGAGTTGCCACCCCAGCGCCGAACCGCCCGCGCCGAGCAGCACCGCGAGGGAGGTGAACCCGTCGGTGCGGGCGTGCAGTCCGTCGGCGACCAGCGCGGCCGAGCCGATCTCGCGGCCGACCCGGATCCGGTACCGGGCCACCCACTCGTTCCCGGCGAAACCGGCCAGCGCGGCGACAGCGACCGCCCCCACGTGACCGACGGGACGCGGATCCAGCAGCCGCCCGACCGCCACCCACCCGGCGAACACCGCCGACGCCGCGATCGTCAGCACGATCACGATCCCCGCGAGATCCTCCGCCCGCCCGTACCCGTACGTGAACCGCCGGGTCGCCGCGCGGCGGCCCAGCACGAACGCGATACCGAGGGGGACGGCCGTCAGCGCGTCCGCCGCGTTGTGGACGGTGTCGCCGAGGAGGGCGACCGAGCCGGAGAGGGCGACGACGGCGGCCTGGGCGAGGGCGGTCGCGCCGAGGACCGCGAGTGAGATCCACAGGGCGCGCATCCCGCGCGCGGAGGACTCAAGCGCCGGGTCCAGCTTGTCGGCGGTCTCGTGGGAGTGGGGGCGCAGGAGATGGCGCAGGCGATGTCCGTGTGCGTGCGTGTGGGGGTGTTCGCGCGGGTGCTGGTGGTGTGCGTGTGCGGTCATGGCGTCGCCCCTTCCCTCGCCCTGGACTTACCCCGTCCCCGCCGCCATCATGTGCGTATGAGCGCACGCATGCACCTTTCATCTGCACACCATGCGCACCCACACACCCCCGGCGAGGAACAGTTCGCCCTCGCCGCCGAACTCCTCGCCCTCCTCGGCGACCGCACCCGCCTCACCCTGCTGCACGCCCTGACGAAGGGCGAGGCGGACGTCGGGACGCTCACCGAGGCGTGCGGGGCGGCGCGGCCGGCGGTGAGCCAGCATCTGGCGCGGCTACGGCTCGCCGGTCTCGTGAGCACGCGCAAGGACGGGCGGCGCGTCATCTACACGCTGCGCCACCGGCATCTCGGGCGGCTGGTCGAGGAGGCGCTGAGCGTGGCCGACCACCGGATGAACGAGACGCGGTAGCCGACCCGTGGTGGGTCCCGGCCGGTCAGCGGTCCAGTCGCGGTATCTCGATAGCGGGGCAGCGGTCCATGACCATGTCGACGCCCTGCGCGCGCGTACGCGCGTACGCGTCCTCGTCGACGACGCCGAGCTGGAACCACACCGCCTTCGCGCCCTTGGCGACCGCCTCGTCGGCCACCGCGCCCGCGAGGTCGCTGTTCACGAAGACGTCCACGACGTCCACGGGGAACGGGATCTCCGCGAGGGACGCGTACCCCTGCTCCCCGTGCACCGTCTCCGCCTTGGGGTGCACCGGGACGACCCGCTTGCCGAACCCCTGGAGCACGCGTGCGACGCCGTACGCCGCGCGCGAGGGGTTCGTCGACAGGCCCACCACGGCCCAGGTGTCACCGCTCTCGGTGAGGATCTTGCGGATCGTTGCCTCGTCGCCGTACACGGTCGGCCTCCAGGGGACGCGGGTCGAAGTCTCTGCCCCTGGCCAACCACCGCCGGGGGCGTGCGCATTCCGCGCGCGGGGCGTGCGCCACCGTGTCCTGATTCATAGCCTTTCCGCTCCATCGGACTGCGCGCGGGCCCCGGGCCGCCTACGCTCGCCCCGTGCTCCGCATCATCGACGCCCGTACCGGCGAGTCCGTCGCCGCAGCCCCTGTCCGCCGTGGTCTGACCCGCGTCGAGGTGCATGCCTCGGGGTACGGGACGGGCACGCTGCGGGTGCTGCTCGTCTCCGATCTCCTCGTCCGGGCGCTGGAACTGGGCGGCACACCGGTGTGGGCGCTGCTCACCGGGGCACGTGATCAGGCCGAGTTGCGGGCCGGTGCGCTGGCGCTCGGGGCGCGGCCGTTCGAGGACAGCCGGGACGTCGGCGAGGGGCTGGGGGAGGCGCAGGTGGTGCACGTCGCGCCGGAGGACGGTCCGACACCCGACGGGGTGCTGATCACCGTGGCCCCCGTGGAGGGCGTGACGAGCCCCTCCGCGGCCTTGGACACCGACCCGGCGATCCTGCGCCTCGCGCTGCTCTCCGCGCGCCGTGAGACGCCCCTGAGGCTCGACACGGACGCCGTGGACGAGGCCCGCGAGACCCTCGCGCGCTGGCGGCACGCCGTCGCCGACTGGGCCCGCCGCCCCTCACGCCCCGTCCCCGACGCCGTCCGCACCCGCCTGCGCCGCGCCTGGGAGAACGACCTCGACATCCCCGCCGTCCTCGCCCTCCTCCACACCGTCGAGACCGACCCCGCCCTCCCCGACGGCGCCCGCTTCGAGACCTACGCCTACGCCGACCGCCTCCTCGGCCTCGACCTGGTACGGGATCTCGGGAGCGTGGGGTGAGCGCGCGGGAGGAGGGGGCTGTGGAGGGTCAGGCGGGAGCGTTCATGGAGAGCGGTGCGGCCTCCCGCGCGGGAGCGCCGGTGGAGAGCCGAGGCACCGGTGCCGTGCCCGCCGGTCCCGGCCCCCTGCGGCGCCTCGTCGTCCTGCGGCACGCCAAGTCCGCGTGGCCGGACGGGGTTCCCGACCACGACCGTCCCCTCGGCCCGCGCGGGCTGCGGGACGCCCCCGCCGCCGGGCGGGCTCTCGCCGAGGCCGACTGCCTGCCCGACCTCGCCCTGTGCTCCACCGCCGAGCGCGCCCGCCGCACCTGGGAACTGGCGTCCGCGCAATGGGGCACCCCGCCGCCGGTACGGTACGACCCGCGCCTGTACGGGGCCGACTTCCTGGAGCACCTCGGCGTCCTGCGCGAGACACCCCCCGAGGTCGAGACCCTCCTCCTGGTCGGCCACAACCCCGGCCTCGAAGACGTCGTACTCGCCCTCGCGGGAGACGGCGTGGACGACACCCTGGACCGGGTCGCCGTGAAGTTCCCCACCTCCGCGATCGCGGTCCTCACCTGGCACGCCCCCACCTGGCGCACGCTCGCGCGCGGGACGGCGCTGCTGACGTCGGTGATCGTCCCGCGCGGGGAGAAGCCCCGGCCACAGGCCCACTAGGCTGGCCGGATGCAGGACGAGTACCGCACCGTCGCCCGCGCGGGCGTCCACGAGACCGAGGTCAACCGCTCCCGCTTCCTGTGCGCGCTCGCCCCGGCGGCCACCGAACAGGAGGCGCAGGAGTTCGTGGCGGCCGTCCGCAAGGAGCACGCCGACGCCACGCACAACTGCTGGGCGTATGTCATCGGCGCCGACGCGTCCGTCCAGAAGGCGAGCGACGACGGCGAACCGGGCGGCACGGCGGGGCTCCCGATGCTCCAGATGCTGACCCGCAGGGACATGCGGTACGTCGTCGCCGTCGTCACCCGCTACTACGGCGGCGTCAAACTCGGCGCGGGCGGACTCATCAGGGCGTACGGCGGTGCCGTCGGCGAGGCCATCGACAACCTCGGCACGATCACCCGCCGCCGCTTCCGCCTCGCCACCCTCACCGTCGACCACCAGCGCGCCGGCAAGCTCCAGAACGACCTGCGCGCCACCGGCCGCGAGGTCCGCGACGTCCACTACGGCGAGGCGGTGACCATCGAGATCGGCCTCCCCGACGCCGACGTCCCCGCGTTCGAGGGCTGGCTCGCGGACGCCACGGCGGGCACCGCCGGGTTCGAGCCGGGCGGAGAGGCGTACGGGGACGTGTGAGGGACACCCGAGGACGCCGGTGCCAGGGGGATCGTCCGTGATTGTCAGACCCGGCCGATAGCCTCGGGGACCATGAGGCTCCTGCACACTTCCGACTGGCATCTGGGCCGGGCGTTCCACCGGGTGAACATGCTCGGCGCCCAGGCCGAGTTCATCGCGCACCTCGTGGCGACCGCGCGCGAGCGCGAAGCCGACGCGGTGGTCGTGTCGGGAGACGTGTACGACCGCGCGGTCCCGCCGCTGGCGGCGGTGGAGCTGTTCGACGACGCCCTGCACCGGCTGGCCGACCTCGGCGTGCCGGCGGTGATGATCTCCGGGAACCACGACTCGGCCCGCCGCCTCGGCGTCGGCGCCGGCCTGATCGACCGCGCGGGCATCCACCTCCGCACGGACCCCGCCTCGGCAGGCACCCCGGTGATCCTCGCGGACGCGCACGGGGACGTCGCCCTCTACGGCCTCCCGTACCTCGAACCGGCCCTCGTGAAGGACGAGTTCGGCGTCGACAAGCCCGGTCACGAAGCGGTCCTCGCCGCCGCCATGGACCGCGTCCGCGCCGACCTCGCCACCCGCGCGCCGGGCACCCGCTCCGTCGTCCTCGCGCACGCCTTCGTCACGGGCGGGCAGCCCAGCGACAGCGAACGGGACATCACGGTCGGCGGCGTCGCGTCCGTCCCGGCGGGCGTCTTCGACGGCGTCGACTACGTCGCCCTGGGCCACCTCCACGGCGCGCAGACCCTCACCGACCGCGTCCGCTACTCCGGCTCGCCCCTCCCGTACTCCTTCTCCGAGTCGGCCCACCGCAAGAGCATGTGGCTGATCGACCTGGACGCGGCAGGGCAGGTCACCGCCGAACGCCTCCCGTGCCCCGTCCCGCGCGCGTTGGCCCGCATCCGGGGCCCCCTGGACGACCTCCTGGCGGACCCGGCGCTCGCGCGCCACGAGGACGCGTGGGTGGAAGCCACCCTCACCGACCCGGTCCGCCCCGCCGACCCCATGGCCCGCCTCACCGCCCGCTTCCCCCACACCCTGAACCTCGTCTTCGCCCCCGACCGCCCCCCGGAGGACCCCGAAGCCTCCTACGCCCGCCGCCTCGCCGACCGCACGGACGAACAGATCGCGGAGGACTTCGTGGCGCACGTGCGGGGAGCGGGCCCCGACGCGGACGAACAGGGCGTCCTGCGGGCCGCGTTCGACGCCGTCCGAGAGGAGGAGGCCACCCGATGAGGCTCCACCATCTGTCCCTCACCGCCTTCGGCCCCTTCGGCGCCACCCAGACCGTCGACTTCGACGCCCTGTCCACGGCCGGCCTGTTCCTCCTCCACGGCCCCACCGGCGCCGGAAAGACGTCCCTCCTGGACGCCGTCTGCTACGCCCTGTACGGCGCCGTCCCCGGCGCCCGCCAGAACGGCCAGGGACTCACCCTCCGCAGCGACCACGCCGACCCGGGCGTCCGCACGGAGGTCGTGCTCGACCTGACCGTCGCGGGCCGCCGCCTGGAAATCACCCGGCAGCCCCCGTGGGAGCGCCCCAAGAAACGCGGCGCGGGCACGACACTCGACAAGGCCCAGAGCTGGCTGCGCGAGCACAAGGCCGGCGCCTGGAAGGACCTCAGCCGCTCCCACCAGGAGATCGGCGAGGAGATCACCCAACTCCTCGGCATGAGCCGCGAACAGTTCTGCCAGGTCGTCCTGCTCCCCCAGGGCGACTTCGCCAGGTTCCTGCGCTCCGGCGCCGAGGAGCGCGGGAAACTCCTCGGCCGCCTTTTCGACACCCAGCGCTTCGCCGAGGTCGAGAAACGCCTCGCGGACCGCCGCCGCACGACGGAAGCCCAGGTCAAGGAGGGCGACGCGAGCCTCCTCGCGGACGCCCACCGCATGCAGCAGGCGGCCGGCGGCGCCCTCGACCTCCCCGACCTCACCCCCGGCGAACCGGGCCTCGCCGAAGCCGTCCTCGGCGCGG
>NZ_JBTYMC010000220.1:0-11519 GCF_054880855.1 Streptomyces sp. S6
CGGTTCTTCGGTGTCGTCCCAGTAGTCGGGGTGAAGTGCCGTCGAGTTCCCGGGAGTTCACGGTCCGTTCGTGGCCGCCGCAAGGTGGTCGGGCGGTGCCTCGATCAGGAAGTCTCCGCCTCGGTGTGCAGCCGGGACAGCTCGTCCGACGCCTCGGCCTGCCGGGCCGCTATGGCTCGCTCGGCCTCCTCGCGGGTCTCCCGCGCGGCGTCCTCCGCGTTCGCGGTGATCGTCTCGGCGAGCCCGACCGCCTCGTCCCGCTGGCGCTCCGCCTCCGAGCGGGTGCGCTCAAGCGTTTCCTCAGCCTGCCGGCGCAGCGACGTCGCCCGCTCGATGGCCTCGGTGCGGACCTTCTCGCTGTCCGCCGTCGCCTTCTGGCGCAGCTCGTCCGCGTCGGCCTTCGCCTTGGACAGTAGCTCCTCGGCGCTCTTCGCGGCCTCTTCGATCTGCTGGACGGCCTCCTTACGGGCCTCCCCGCGGATCTTCTCGCCCTCGGCGACCGCCTCCGACCTGAGCTGCTCGGCCTCGCCCCGCAGCCGCCGCGCCTCCTCCTGGAGCTCGACGGTCTTGGCGCGGTACTCCTTGGTGTCGTCCTTCGCGGAGCCCTTCAGCTGCTCGGCGATGTCGTGCGCCTCGGCCCGCAGCCGGTCCGCCTCGGACTCGGCCTCGGTGCGGACCCGCTCGGCCTCCTCCGACGCCGACTTCAGCGTCGAACGGGCGTCCTCCTGCGCCTTGTTGAGGACGTCCTCGGCCGTCTTCGCGGCCTTCGACAGCTGGGTCGCGCTCTCCTCGGCGGTGATCGTGCGGGCCTTCTCGGAGGCCTCCGCGACGATCTTCTCGGCCTCGGCACGGGCGTCCGCGACGAGCTGCTCGGCGTCCGACTTGGTGGCCTCGGCCTCCTTCGTCGCCTCCGTGACCAGCCGCGCGACCTGCTCCTTCGCGGTGCGCGTGCGCTGCTCGTTCGCCGACTCGGCGGCGGAGAGCGTCTTCTCGGCGGAGGTCTGGGCCTCCGCGAGGAGCTTCTCCGCCTCGGCCTGCGCCTTGCGCAGCGCCTCCTCGGCGTCCGCCATCCGCTGCTCGGCCGCCCGCGACAGCTCACCGGCCTGCCGGCGGGCCGCGTCCGACTCCGACGCCGTCGAGGTGCGCAGCTGCTCCGCGTGGTCCGTGGCCTCCTGGGCCTGCGCACCCGCCGCGTTCAGCAGCCGCTCCGCGTCCGCGCGGGCCCGCAGCACGGTCTGCTCGGCCTCCGTACGGGCCGCCTCGGCGTCGCTCGTGAGCCGCTGGCGGGCCTCGTTCGTCAGCCGCTCGGCCTCCGCGCGGGCCGCCGCGAGAGCCTGCTCGGCCTCACCGCGCGACTCGTCGATCAGCCGACGCGCCTGCGCCTCCGAACGGGAGCGCAACTGCTCGGCCCACGCCACGTTCTCGTTGACGTGCGACTCGACGGTCTGCCGGCGCTCCGCCAGCTCCTGGTCGAGCTGCTGGCGCCGGGTGACGGCCTCCTGGTGCAGCTCCGCCTGGAGCCGGGCCGCGTTCTCCGCGTGCTCCTGGAGGATCCGCTGGGTCTGCGCCCGCGCCTGGCTCAGCTCGCGCTCGGCGTCCTGGCGCAGCTGGTCGGCCTGCATCTGCGCGTTGCGCAGCAACTGATCGGCCTGGTAGCCGATGTCACCGCCGTCGAAGGCGGGCCGGGTCATGATGGTGCGCCGCGCCTCGTGCAGCTTGGCGCGCAGCACCTCGACCTGGTAGCCGAGGTCCTCGGCGTGCTGGATCGCCTTTTCCCGCTCGGTCTTCAGCCGTTTCATCTCGGCTTCGAACCGAGTGAGGTGGTCGACGTCAGCCGCCGGCTCTCGCTCCTGGCTCTCGTAGCCCCGCACTGCGCGGTCCCATCCGTCCCCTGGTCGCAAGCTTGTCCAACGAGCTCCCGTCCATCCGCCGGACGGGGCCCCCGGGGAATGGTGTCAGATCATCGGCGGAATGCGGGCTGCGCCCGCCGCTCCCACCCCGAAACCCGGACCCCGGCATAGCGGTTGCCCCACCCTGCGGCGGGCAACCGCCCCCAACCCTACCGGCCCTTATGTACGTGGGTCAGTGCTCGTCGGACTCAACAGGCGCCGATGTGACGAGTTCTGTGAGGACACCGTGGCAATCCTTGGGGTGCAGAAAGGTGATCCGGGACCCCATGGAGCCCCGCCTGGGCTCCTCGTAGAGCACCCGGATCCCCTTGTCCCTGATGGCCTCGGAGTCGGTGTCGACGTCCGCGGTGCCGAAGGCGATGTGGTGGACGCCCTCGCCGTTCTTGGCCAGCCACTTCCCCACCGCGGAGTCGTCGCGGATCGGCTGGAGGAGCTGGATCCAGGAGGAACCGCCGTCGGACGTATCGTTGATCTTGAGCATGGCCTCGCGGACGCCCTGCTCCTCGTTGACCTCCGTGTGGAAGACCTCGAAACCGTAGGTCGCGCGGTAGAACTCGACGGTCGTGTCGAGGTCGTGGCAGGCGATCCCGATGTGGTCGATTCGCGTCAGCATGGGTTCAGTGGAGCGCTGAAAAGGTGGTTGTGCAACGTGCGGGCGATCACATCGACGGCCGGGTGACGGCGTGACCTACTCCTCAGTACTTTGTGTGTAAACCCTCGTTCACTCACTTCATACGGGCCCGTGCAGGCCGGTAAGGGGATCGCAGCTCATGACCACCTCAGTGATCGTCGCAGGCGCGCGCACTCCCATGGGGCGCCTCCTCGGCTCCCTCAAGTCGTTCTCCGGGGCCGACCTCGGCGGCTTCGCCATCAAGGCCGCCCTCGACCGGGCCGGGATCTCCGGCGACCAGGTCCAGTACGTGATCATGGGCCAGGTCCTCCAGGCCGGCGCCGGCCAGATCCCGGCCCGGCAGGCCGCCGTCAAGGCCGGCATCCCGATGAACGTCCCGGCCCTGACGATCAACAAGGTCTGCCTCTCCGGCCTCGACGCGATCGCCCTCGCCGACCAGTTGATCCGCGCCGGCGAGTTCGACGTCGTCGTCGCGGGCGGCCAGGAGTCCATGACCAACGCCCCCCACCTGCTGCCCAAGTCCCGCGAGGGCTACAAGTACGGCGCGATCGAGATGCTCGATGCGATGGCGTACGACGGCCTCACCGACGCGTTCGAGGGCATCGCGATGGGGGAGTCGACGGAGAAGCACAACACCCGGCTCGGTCTGAAGCGGGCGGAGCAGGACGAGGTGGCCGCGCTCTCCCACCAGCGGGCCGCCGCCGCGCAGAAGAACGGGCTGTTCGAGGCCGAGATCACCCCCGTGGAGATTCCGCAGCGCAAGGGCGACCCGGTCCTGTTCAGCAAGGACGAGGGGATCCGCGCCGAGACGACCACCGAGTCCCTCGGCAAGCTCCGCCCGGCGTTCACGAAGGACGGCACGATCACCGCCGGTTCCTCCTCCCAGATCTCGGACGGCGCCGCCGCCGTCGTCGTCATGAGCAAGGCGAAGGCGCAGGAGCTGGGGCTCGACTGGATCGCGGAGATCGGGGCGCACGGGAACGTCGCCGGCCCCGACAACAGCCTCCAGTCCCAGCCGTCCAACGCGATCCTGCACGCGCTGCGCAAGGAGGGGCTGGAGGTGGCGGATCTCGATCTGATCGAGATCAACGAGGCGTTCGCCGCCGTCGCCGTGCAGTCCATGAAGGATTTGGGAGTATCGCCGGAAAAGGTGAACGTGAACGGCGGCGCGATCGCGCTCGGGCACCCGATCGGCATGTCTGGGGCGCGGCTGGTGCTGCACCTCGCGCTGGAGCTGAAGCGGCGGGGCGGCGGGGTCGGGGCCGCCGCGCTGTGCGGGGGCGGCGGGCAGGGGGACGCGCTGATCGTGCGGGTAGCGAAGGCGTAACTCTGTTTTACGGTGATGATCCGAGCGTCGGATCATCACATCGCCGTATCGCCGGATCGGAGCCGTGATGCAGGACGTCCCCTCCCTGATCGCCCAGGCCAGAGCGGGCGGGCCGCGTGCCGTCGCCCGCCTGATCTCGCTGGTCGAGGGGGCGTCCCCGCAGCTCAGAGAGGTGATGGCGGCACTGGCCCCGTTCACCGGCGGCGCCTACGTCGTCGGCCTCACCGGCTCCCCGGGGGTCGGGAAGTCGACGACGACGTCCGCGCTTGTCGGCGCGTACCGGCGGCAGGGCAAGCGGGTCGGCGTCCTCGCCGTCGACCCCTCCTCCCCGTTCTCCGGCGGCGCGTTGCTGGGGGACCGCGTCCGCATGTCCGACCACTCCTGCGACCCCGGCGTCTACATCCGCTCCATGGCCACCCGGGGACATCTCGGCGGCCTCGCCTGGGCCGCGCCTCAGGCGATCCGGGTGCTGGACGCCGCCGGCTGCGACGTCGTCCTCGTCGAGACCGTCGGGGTGGGGCAGTCGGAGGTGGAGATCGCCGCCCAGGCCGACACCAGCGTGGTGCTCCTCGCCCCCGGCATGGGCGACGGCATCCAGGCCGCCAAGGCCGGGATCCTGGAGATCGGCGACGTCTACGTCGTCAACAAGGCCGACCGCGACGGCGCGGACACGACCGCCCGCGAACTGAACCACATGCTCGGCCTCGGGGAATCCCGCGCACCGGGCGCCTGGCGGCCACCGATCGTGAAGACCGTCGCCTCTCGGGGCGAGGGGGTCGACGAGGTCGTCGAGGCGCTGGAGAAACATCGCGGGTGGATGGCCGAGCGAGGGGTGCTGGCCGAACGGCGCCGGGCTCGGGCCGCCCACGAGATCGAGATGATCGCGGTCACCGCGTTGCGGGAGAGGATCGGGGATCTGCGGGGGGACCGGCGAGTGGAGGTGCTGGCGGGGAGGGTCGTGGCGGGGGAGCTGGATCCGTATCGGGCGGCGGACGAGTTGGTGGCGGGGGTGCGGGAGGGGTAGGGGGCGAGGGGAGGGGCCCGGCCTGTTCCCTCGTGCACACTCCCACCCTCAGTCCCGTGGCCTCGTTGCGCACATGGTTCGAAGTGGCCGCCGCCCACCCGGAGTTGCTGGACCTGGACGGCGCCGTCGAGGACACCGTCCGCCTTCAGTACCTTGAAGGGGTGTGCCTATGAAAAATCAGGGCCGGCCGCGGTTCTCGCGGAGGTGGTCGGTGACCGGGCCGAGGGCCCTGCTGAGGTGTTCCATCGCCTCGGGGGAGAGGAGGTCGATGAAGTGGCGGCGGACGGAGGCGACGTGGAACGGCGCGACCTCGCGCATCACTTCGAGACCTCGGTCGGTGAGGACCGCGTAGAGGCCGCGCCGGTCGGACTCGCAGTTCTCCCGGCGGACCAGGTTCGCGTTCTCCATGCGGGTGATCTGGTGGGAGAGACGGCTCTTGGACTGGAGGGTCGCGGAGGCGAGGTCGCTCATCCGCATCCGGACGTCGGGGGACTCGGAGAGGTTGACCAGGATCTCGTAGTCGTTCATCGTCAGCCCGAACGGCTGGAGATCCTTCTCCAGTTGGTGCATCAGCAGCCTGTTGACCTCCAGCTGGGTGCGCCAGGCGCCCTGCTCCGCTTCGGTCAGCCAACGTGTTGCCGTCTCGGTCTCCATAAAAGAATTCTACCTAAAAAGTTGAAATATTAATGAGAAGAGCGTGACGGCGCGCACCCGTTCGACGTCACACTCCGCAGACTACCGTTCACAGCCCGAAGCGACGCTGGAGATCGCCGAGCTGTCCGGGAAGGCGCTGTCCCCCCGACTGCCCGCCGAACCCCTGCCCGCCGTGCGCCCCGCCGCCCGGAACGCCCGGTTCCGTCGGCACCACGCCCGTCGCCTGCTCGGCCATCAGCATCTCGGTCGACTGGAGGAGGACGGTCCCGGCGCCGACGAACTCGAACTGGTGCTCCTCGCCCGAGGCGCCGCCGATGCCCGTCATCGCACGTAGACCGCCCAACAGGCCCGTCATATAGCCGTGGTCGTAGTGGTGGCACGGCGACGGGCAGTCCGCCCAGCCGACCAGCGCCTGCGGGTCCACCCGGATCGGCGGCTCCATGAACACCACCGGACCGTTGGACGCGGCGACGAACTTGCCCGTCCCGATCAGCGTCAGGAACCCCGGCACGATCGACTGCTTCAGCGCGAGACTTGGCTGAAACGCGAGGAGGTTGCCCGAGCGAATGGTGAGGTTGCCGTCCTCCAGGTCGTACGAGTTGACGTCGAACGCCCGGTCGGCGAGCAGCATCTTGCCCGAGCCCTCCGCCACCACCCAGTCACTCGCGTGCAGAGGCGAATGGAACGACGTCCGCACCAGCCGGTCCAGCCGGCCGTGCCCGATGCCGTTGAACTCCATCGCCCCGTAATAGGCGATCATCTTCCCCTTCTGGAGAAACCACTGGCTCCCCTTGAGCTCCACACAGAAGGTGTAGGAGTTGACGTTGTCGTCGACCGGCAACGACATGGGGTCGTAGACCACCGGGCCCGCGCCCGCGTAGTGGTTCACAGCTTCTCCTCCGACGCCTGCACGTACACCGCGCCGTTGCCGCTCAGTTCGAGTTGGAACGCCTCGCCGGAACCCCGGCCGACCATGTCCCGCCAGCCGAGGGCCGTCGAGAGCTTGTTGCGGACGTCGCCGTGGTGGGCGACGTACGCCTGGGGGTCGACGTGGACCGGGCGGTTCGGGGTGATCGGGACCTCGAAGACGCCGCCGTGCGCCATGACCGCCACCGCGCCGTGGCCCTTCAGGGTCGTCGTGAACAGGCCCTGCCCGCTGACCTGGCCGCGGACCATGCCCATGACGCCGCCCTGGGAGCCCATGAACATCGTGCCCTGCTGGAGGGTGCCCTCGAAGGCGAGGAGGCGGTCGGCCTCCACGTACAGCGTGTCCCCGGCGAGGTTGATCACCTGGACGTGGTGCCCGCCGTGCCCGAACAGGACCGTGCCGCTGCCCTCGACCGTCATCAGAGGGGTGTCCTCGTTCGCCAGGCGGCGGCCCAGCATCGACATCACACCGCCCTGGCCGCCCTGGATGTTCGGCGTGAACGACACCTCGCCCTTGTAGGCGAGCATCGCGCCGCGCTGGCTGAACAGGCGCTGACCCGGCGCGACCGTCGCCTCGATCATCTTGGAGTTGATCTCACGGAAGGTCATCTCACACATCCCCCGCGATCGTGTTGCGCTCGCTGGGCTGGACGTACACCAGGCCGTCTCCCTCGAAGCGGATCTGGAAAGCCTCGCCGCCGCCCTCGCCGATCAGCGTGCGGAACGTCACACCGGCCTGGAAGGACTGGCGGAGGTTGCCCTGGTGGGCGACGTACGCCCCCGGGTCGACCGTCAGCGGGTACTGCGGAGTGACCCGCAGGACCACCGCCGGGCCGTCCGACGTGATCGCCGCCTGGCCGTGCCCCTCGACGGTCGTCGTGAACAGGCCGTTGCCCTGCGAGGCGCCGCGCAGACCCGTGAACGTCGTGCCGGTCCGCAGTCCCGCGTCCGTCGCGAGCAGGTTGCTCGACTCCACGTACAGCTTGTCCCCCTGGAGACCGACGAGGTTGATCTCCGAGGCGCGGTCGGCGAACCAGCAGATCCCGTGCCCCTTCACCTCCATCACCGTCATCTGCTCGCCGGTCAGCCGCCGGGTCACCATCCCGCGCAGACCCTCACCGCCGCCCGTGAGCTTCTTGAACGCCATCTGTCCGTCGTACGCGACCATCGAGCCGTTCTTGGCCTTCACGGAATCGCCGGTCATCTCGACGGCCAGCACCTTGCTGCCTTGCAGTCGGAACATCGCCACGACGCCGAAGGTATCCGGTGGAAGGGTGGAGAGAACAGGGCCCACGGGTGGATACCGACCCTGAAGGGACCCCTAGGGGCAGGGTTTGCCACAATGGACGAACGCTTGTGCGCGTGTTCACAAGGGCTCGCGCGAAAACCCCTGCTCAGCAGCGAGACGCCCCCTGCTCGAAGGAGACCCGTGGACCTCAAGACCGCATCCGCCATCCGACGCCTGCGCCTGATCTCCATTCCGGAGGGCATCTCCTGGATCATCCTGCTCGTCTGCACGATCATCAAGTACGGGATCACCGAGTCCTTCGACGCGGCCCCCGTGATGGGCCCGATCCACGGCACCCTGTTCACCATCTACGTGATCTTCTGGGCCGACGCCTGGAACCGCGCCAAGTGGGACCGCAACACCGGCCTGCTCTACTTCGCGTACTCGGTCATCCCCGGCGGCAGCTTCATCCTCGACCGCCGCCTGCGCCGCGAGTCCGAGGACGCGGTGATCGCAGCCCGCGCGAGCAAGGAAGGGACCGTGGACGCATGATCGTCGCCTTCTCCGTCACCCCCCTCGGCGTCGGTGAGGACGTCGGCGAATACGTCGCCGACGCCGTCCGCATCGTCCGCGAGTCCGGCCTCCCCAACCGCACCGACGCCATGTTCACGTCCATCGAGGGCGAGTGGGACGAGGTCATGGACGTCGTCCGGCGAGCCGTCGCCGCCGTCGAGGAACGCGCCCCCCGCGTCTCCCTCGTCCTCAAGGCCGACATCCGCCTCGGCGTCACGGACGGACTGACGTCCAAGGTGGAGACGGTCGAACGCCACCTCGCGCAGTAGCCGTACCTCAGATGTAGGCGCGGATCTGCCGGACGGGGTGCCCGAGAGCCGCGCTGGGGGTTCCGGACGGCGATCTCGAACCGGGAGAACCCGCAGGGGGCCTCGAAGTGGAGGGTGCCGAGGGAGAGGGGCGCTCCGCAGCGGGGCACGCCGCACACAGGACAACCGATTCGTTCCAACCCGTCCCCGCAGTCGACGGCGGGGGCGGTGTCGTGCCAGTCGACCTCCACACGGGTGGCGTTCTTGGGGAACCAATAGGTGACGAACGCCGCTGCCGCGTCCGCCGAGTTCGAGGCGGGCTGCCAGTGGGGGTCGGTGGGGATGAGGGACAGGACGTCTTCACTCATGCCGGCCCCTTCACCGAGGGTGCCGCAGCCTACCTGGGGGCGCGGGGAACTGCGCGATCAACCACGACGCACCCGCACCCGGCAGCTCACCGCTCCCGCCCCGAAGCCCGCCGCAAATACTGCCGCACCGCCCGCTGGGAGATCGGCCCCAGCTCCTCCAACGCCCCCACCAGCAGCCCCAGTTGCTCCAAGGCGTCCAGCGCCGCAGTGGCCCCCTCGGCGTCCACCCCCTCGTACAGCTCGATCCCCACGAACGAAGCCGCCACAGCCCGCGCCAGCCCCGTGGGGTCCGCGAACTCGCCCAACGGCGTTGCCGCCAGTACCCGGCGCAGCACCTTCTCGATCTCGACGATCCACAGGTCGAGCCCGGCGGCGGTGGCGGGTCCCAGAGCGGGGTGCGTCTGCGCGCCGGCGAGGAGTTGACCGAGGCGGGCGACGTTCCCGGAGTCCTGCTCGGAGGCGTGGATCTCCCGCCCCAGCGCGAGGAGTTCGGACAGGGACCGCACCTCGTCGAACCGTTCCCGGTAGCGCGAGACGGACTGCTCGGCGCCGTACCCGCAGGCAGCCGCGAGGAGTTCGTCGACGGAGCCGAAGTGGTAGAAGACGAGGGCCTGGTTGACGCCGGCGGCACTCGCGACGGACCGGGCGGACGTCTTGGCGATGCCCTGCTCGGTGAGCGTGCGCAGCGCCCCCTCCAGGAGTTTCGTCCGGGTGTCCTGCGCTGGACTCATGCGCGCGCTTCCTCTCTCACCGGCCGCAGCCCGGCCCGTACCCCGCAGTGTCGTACATCGCTGTACTCGGCCCGGAAGGACCCCTCGTACCCGAAGAGCGGCCCGAACCGCCGGTTGACGACCCGGACTTGGATCCGGAACCGCCCGGACGCGTCGTCGAACGACTCCCGCACCTCCGCGTCGGCGCCGATGAATTCGGGCACGCGCACGTCCACCGGCCCTTCCCGGAACCGGTGTTCGCCGGAGCGGATGAGGAGGGAGCCGTCGGGCTCGGCGTGGAAGGTGAGGTCGGTGGCGAGGTGCTGGTGGGTGCCGAGGTAGTCGAGGACGCGTCCCTCGGGTCCCAGCACCATCTGCGCGTCGAACCGCCGTTGGCGCCCGGGAAGGGCGAACGTCCGCACGAAGCTGACGGTTTCCCGCCCGTAGGAGTCGACGTAAGGGACATTCTCGATCACGAACGGAACATCGCGGCCCGCGCGGGGGACGAGGATGTTGCGGGTCCCCCCGAGCGCGAGGAACGGCTTCACGAACGAAGGCCCGTGCCAGATGCGGGACATGCCCCCCCGTCCCGTGCACGCCTCCCCGCTCGCGAGGCCCACGGAGAAACGGCGGCGGAGTTCGGGGTGGAGGCGCCCGAACGCGTCGTCGCCCATGGCCCGCCGGAAGATCGAACTCATCGCGGCGACCCCAGCACGCGCATCACCCGGGGCGCACGCGCGCGTTCCGGTGCGCGGCGGATGCAGCGCCGGGCGGCGGGCACGCACGGCAGGGGCGCCTTGAACAGGGCCAGGCAGGCGGCGATCAGCAGGAGTTGGGGGATGACGAACATCAGCGGGGCGGCGTAGTCGCCCAGTTCGGGGCCCGTCCCGATGCCCGCACAGGCCACCGTCAACACGACCGCGCGGACGGCGAGTTCCGTCAGCCAGTTCCACAGCGCCCGCTCCGGCGTGATCCCCTTCTCCACCCACAGCCGCAGCCGGTCGAACGACCACGCCGTCGCCCACACCATCAGCGGGCGGAACACGAAACGGTCCGCGTACCGGCCGAACCGGCCCCAGCGCGGCTGGTAGTCGTATCCCGTGAGGAAGCGGACGCCGTCTCCCTCCGGGACGTAACGCCAGTACCCGCCGCCCTCCTTGAGGAGCGAGAGGGGATGCGGGGAGGCGAACCGCAGGGCCGACGTCCTTGTGCCGTCCGGGCGTTCGGTCTCGCCCGCGCTGACTCCCGTGCCGGCGACCGTCAGGAACGGCAGCACGCGCGTGGCGTACCGGAAGTGCTGAGGCTCGCCTTCCGCGCGCGGGAGGTAGTCGATTGTGGTGAACCGGAGGTCCCAGCGCTGATGCTGCGCGGGGTCCTGTGAGCGGGCCCACAGGTCGTCCAAGTCGGCGCGGATGTGCGCCTCTATATAGAGCCCCATCTTCATTCCCCCAGATAGAGACGGTATTTGAGCACTCGCTCAAAGTCTCTGTCGCTGACAGTACACATGTTTGAGCGAGTGCTCAACGCCGGATTTCGTGTGAACGGGCATACCTGTGAGCGGCGTTAGGCTCTGCCGCGTTCATCGCAAGAGCGGTATGCAGGGGAGGCGTGCAGTGCTGGGGCTGCTGGGCAGGGCGGGGGCGGTGGTCGTGCTGCTGGGTTCGCTGGTGGCGGGCCGGCCGGTGCAACAGGTCGTCGCGTACGGCGGGGTCGGCGCGGTCGTGCCGGGGCGCGGGGAGACGGTGAGTGTCGAGGCGTTGACGGCAGACGGGCACGCGCGCGGGTTGACGGTGCGGGTGGGGCGGGACGGGAGAGTGTCGTACGAGACGGAGGCGTCGGACGTCGAACCCTCCAACGCCGAACCCTCCAACGCCGAACCCGCCCCCGCCGAACCCGCCGCCGCCGAACCCGCCGCCGAG
>NZ_JBTYMC010000221.1:0-11493 GCF_054880855.1 Streptomyces sp. S6
TCGTCCTCGCGGCCCGGCGGCCACCCGACGGCCACACCGCCGGGGCGGTCCGCCCGCCACCCGGCGTCGAGCCACGGCTCTCGCGCGACCCCACGGCCTGGGCGCTCGCCGTCTACTTCGGCCTCCAGGCGAGCGTCGCCTACATCATCATCGGCTGGCTGCCCCAGATCTACCGGGACGCCGGACTCTCCCCCGGCACCGCGGGGCTGCTGTTCTCCGTCTCCTCCCTGCTCGGCGTACCCCTGTCGTTCGCCCTGTCGGCGGCGGCGGATCGCGTGCGCAATCAGAGCGGACTCGCCGTCGCGACCGGCGTCTGCGGCTTCGCCGGGTTCACCGGGCTCTTCTTCGACGCGTCCACCGCCCCCTGGCTCTGGGCGATCCTGCTGGGCATCGCCAACTGCTCCTTCCCGCTGGCCCTGGCGATGATCGGCATGCGTGGCCGGGACAGCGCCTCGGCGGCCCGGCTGTCCGGATTCGTGCAGAGCCGCGGCTACGCCCTCTCCATTCCGGGTTCACTCGTGGTCGGGGTTCTCTACGACCGTTCCGGCGGCTGGCGGCTGCCTATCGCCTTTGTTCTGCTGCTGACCCTGTTGCAGATGATGGCCGCCGTTCCGGCCGGCCGGAACCGCCGAATCGGCTGACCCGCACCACATTCCCTGCGCAATTCCGCAGAAACGCTTTACGGCAGTAGCATTCACCAAGACTTGGCCATAGCATCCGAATATCGCCCTCAATAGCCTCGCAAAGAGTCTCTGGGATTCCGCGCACTGCCGGATCCGACTCGCGAAGGCAGCCCCCGCACCGGCCGGCGATTACCGAAGTTCTTTCAGCGGATGAAGGATTTCCCCCCATGAGCAAAGAAATTGTCCCCAGTTCCCCCAGTTCCCGTAGCGCCCTCTCGGAGATTTCGAGCCTCCCCGCCCTGCTCCGTGAACAGGCGAGAGCCACCCCCGACCGTATCGCCGCCGTGCACGAGCGGCAGAGCCTCACGTTCGCCGAGCTGGTCCGGCGGAGCGAGCGGGTGGGAGCCATACTGCGGCAGGAAGGAGTGGACCGGGACAGCCGGGTGGGCGTGTTCATGGAGCCCTCGCTCGACCTGCTGACCGCGGTCTGGGGAATTCTCTGGGCCGGCGGAAGTTATGTGCCACTGTCCCCGGAATACCCGGAGGACCGGATCTCGTACATGCTGTCGGACGCCGGCGTGGACGTCACCCTCACCCAGGAACCCCTGCGGCCCGCTCTCCAGGAATTGGCGCCCGCCGGACTCACTTCTCTCACTCTCGACGAGATATTCGAGGCGGCGGAGCAGCATCCCCAGGTGGCTGTCATGCCGGAGCCCGGTATCGAGCCCGGAGATCTCGCGTACGTCATCTACACCTCGGGCAGCACCGGAAAGCCGAAGGGGGTGATGATCGAGCACCGGAGCATCGTCGGCCAGATGCGCTGGCTGCACGACGAATGCGGAATCGACGAAAACGAAACGGTCCTCCAGAAAACTCCGATGAGTTTCGACGCCGCGCAGTGGGAATTGCTCGCGCCGGCCTGCGGCAGCACCGTCGTCATGGGCGCTCCCGGTGTCTACCGCGACCCCGAGGCGATCATCGCCACCATCGAGCGGCACGAAGTGACCACGCTGCAATGCGTCCCCACCCTGCTCCAGGCGCTCCTGGACACCGAGAAGTTCGACACCTGCCGCTCCCTGCGCCGCATCTTCAGCGGCGGTGAGGCGCTCTCCCGCAGCCTGGCCGCCCAGTGCCTGGACACCATGCCGGCCGCCCGCCTGGTCAACCTCTACGGCCCCACCGAGTGCACCATCAACGCCACGTCCTTCACGGTGGACGGCGCGGCGCTGGCGGACGGCCCGCTCGTCATGCCGATCGGCAGCGCGGTGCGGGACACCACCCTGCACATCCTCGACGCGGACGGCGAGCCGGTCCCGGCCGGCGAGGTCGGCGAACTGCACATCGGCGGCGCCCAGGTGGCCCGCGGCTACCTCGGACGCCCGGACCTGACCGCCGACCGGTTCGTGGACGACCCCTTCTCGGAGGTACCGGGCGCCCGCCTCTACCGGACCGGTGACCTCGCCCACCTCAACGCCGACGGCACCGTGCAGTTCGTGGGCCGCGCCGACAACCAGGTCAAGCTGCGCGGCTACCGGGTCGAGCTGGACGAGATCCGCCAGACCATCGAGGCCCACGACTGGGTCCGCTCCTCCGCCGTCCTGCTGCACGACGACGCCGCCACCGGCTTCCAGAACCTCGTCGCCTTCGTGGAACTGAACCCGAGGGAAGCCGCCCTGATGGACCAGGGCAACCACGGCTCCCACCACCAGTCCAAGCAGAGCCGCCTCCAGGTCAGGGCCCAGCTGTCGCATCCCGGCCTGCGCGACGAGGCCGACCTCGCCGGCCGGCCGTCCCTCGACCTGCCCGGCGCCGAGGCCACCCCCGAGCAGCGCGCCCTGGCCTTCTCCCGCAAGACGTACCGCTTCTACGAGGGCGGCGCGGTCACCCGGGACGACATCCTGCACGTCCTCGGCCCGCGCACCCGCCCGCAGCGGCCCGCCCGCGCCTCGGACCTGATCGGCCGCGACGAACTCGGCACGATCCTGCGGAACTTCGGCGCCCACCTCAGCGACCAGCGGCTCCTGCCCAAGTACGCCTACGCCTCGCCCGGCTCCCTGTACGCCACTCAGCTGTACGTCGAGATCGGCGCCGGCCACGACCTCCCGGCGGGCCTGCACTACTACCACCCGCTCCAGCACCGGCTGATCCTCGTCGACGCCGCTCCCCAGCTCCCGGCCGGCCAGACGCGGCTGCACCTCCTCGGCAAGCACGGCGCCATCGAACCGGTCTACCGCAACAACATCCGCGAAGTGCTGGAGATCGAAGCGGGCCACATGGTCGGCCTCTTCGAGGAGGTGCTGCCGGCGCACGGCCTGTGCATCGCCGCCGCCGCCCACCGGCCCGCCGTCAAGGACCGTCTCGACTGCGCTGCGGACGACCACTACCTGGGCAGCTTCGACCTGCGCGCGGCCCGGCCCGGCGACACGGGCGACGCCGAGGCCCTCGACCTCTACGTCCAGACGCACTCCACCCGGGTCGACGGCCTGCCGCCGGGCCAGTACCGCTACGACGGGACCGGCCTCACCCGGGTGAGCGACGACGTGATCCTGAAGAAGCACGTCATCGCCATCAACCAGCGGGTCTACGAGCGTTCCGGCTTCGGCGTCAGCATGGTCGCCACCTCCCCCGAACCCTGGCGGCACTACCTCGACCTGGGCCGGGGCCTCCAGCGCCTCCAGATGAACGACCTCCACCTGGGCTTCATGTCCTCGGGCTACAGCTCCAAGTCCGGTGACGACCTGCCGTCCGCCAAGCGGCTGGGCCGCATCCTCGCCGACTGCGAACTGCCGTACGGCCCCTCCTACTTCTGCGTCGGCGGGCAGGTCAGCGACGCGCAGTGGCGCGGCGAGGACATGAAGGAGGACGTGGTCCACATGCAGGGCCCGGCCGAGCTGATCAAGGAGGACCTCACCGGCCTGCTCCCCCGTTACATGCTGCCCAACCGGATCGTCGTCCTGGACCGGCTGCCGCAGACCGCCAACGGCAAGATCGACCTCAAGGCGCTGCAAGCCACGCAGGAGAGCGAACTGGCGGTCGGCGAGCGCACCTTCGTCGCTCCCCGGGGGCCGCTGGAGCGCCGCATCCGCGATGTCTGGCAGGCGGTGCTCAAGCGGGACCAGGTCTCCGTCGTCGACGACTTCTTCGAGCTGGGCGGCAACTCCCTGCTCGCGGTGGCCCTGGTCAGCCGCCTCAACGCGGACTTCGGCGGCGGGATACCGCTCCAGATCCTGTTCGAGGCGCCCACCGTGGAGAAGCTCGCAGCCCACCTGAAGGCCGCCTCGCCGCAGCCCGCCTCCCGTCTGGTGCCGCTCCAGCCGGAAGGCCGGGGCACCCCGCTGTACTGCTGGCCCGGCCTCGGCGGCTACCCGATGAACCTCCGCCCGCTGGCCGCCGCCCTGGGCACCGAGCGGCCCGTGTACGGGATCCAGGCCCACGGCATCAACCCGGGCGAAGCCCCCTACGACGACGTCGCCGCGATGGCCGCCGCCGATGTCGCGGCGCTGCGGGAGATCCAGCCGCACGGCCCCTACCTGCTGTGCGGGTACTCCTTCGGCGCCCGCGTCGCCTTCGAGGCCGCCCGTCGGCTGGAGGAGCAGGGGGAGCGCGTCGAGCACCTCTTCCTGGTGGCCCCCGGCATGCCGAAGCTGCGGCCCGAGGACGCCGCCGGCGCCAGTGGCCGGGCCGACTTCACCGACCGCGCCTTCCTCGCGCTGCTGTTCTCCGTGTTCGCCGGCACGCTCACCGGTCCGCGCCTGGAGCAGTGCCTGGACACCGTCACCGACGAGGACGGCTTCGTCGCCTTCGTCACCACGCACTTCCCCGGCCTCGGCGGGGGCCTGGTGCGTGCCGTCACCGACATCGTGCGGCGCACCTACTCCCTGACCTACGACTTCGAGGAGCTGCGCGGACGCCGGCTGCGGACCCCGGTGACGCTGGTCAAGGCCGCCGACGACAACTACTCCTTCATCGAGGGCGAGGCCGGCTGGTCCGCGTCCCCGCCGGCCGTCCGCCCGCTGCGGGCCGGCCACTACGAACTGCTGCGCGAGCCGCACGTCGCCGAGCTCGCCGAGGTCCTCACCGACCGCCTGACCGCCGCCCGCGTCCCGATCCCGGAGGCCACCGTGCCGCACATCAACATCAAGCACTTCCCGGTGTCGATCACCGAGGAGAAGGAGCGGGAGCTGATCGCCGCCCTCACCGCCGCCGTGAGCAACGCGTTCGGCTGCGCGGAGGACGTCGTCTCCATCGCGCTGGAGCCCGTCGCCGAGAACCTGTGGAACGAGCGGGTGTACGTCCCCGAGATCGTCGGCCGGCAGGAGCTGCTGAGCAAGACGCCCACCTACTGACCGCCGTCCGCTTCCACCGTTTAAGGACCCTCCCATGACGATCCCCGCCCCCCGGCGCTCCCCGGTGCCCCTGGTGTTCACCGACGAGGTGGCCGCCGCGCTCGCCGCCGGCGACCCCGTGGTCGCGCTGGAGTCGAACGTCATCACCCACGGCCTGCCCTACCCCGACAACGCGGCCACCGCCCGCAAGGTGGAGGACGCCGTCCGGGCCGGCGGCGCCGTGCCCGCGACGATCGGCATCGACGCCGGCCGCATCCTGGTCGGGATGACCGACGCCGACATCGAGCGCTTCGCCACCGCCCCCGGCATCCCGAAGGTCAGCAGCCGGGACCTGGCGGCCGTCCTGGCCTCGGGTCTGCCCGGCGCCACCACCGTCGCCTCCTCGCTGGTCGCCGCGGAACTCGCCGGCATCCCCTTCTTCTCCTCCGCCGGCATCGGCGGTGTCCACCGGGGCGCCGACACCACGATGGACATCTCCTCCGACCTGATCCAGTTCACCCGCTCCAAGGTCGCGGTGGTCTGCGCCGGGGCGAAGAAGATCCTCGACCTCGGTCTGACCCTGGAGTTCCTGGAGACCCACTGCGTCCCCGTGATCGCCCACGGCTCGGACGACTTCCCCGCCTTCTACTGCCGCTCCAGCGGCCTGCGCGCACCGCAGCGCCTGGACGACCCGGACCTGATCGCCCGCGCCGTCGACACCCACTGGGCGCTCGGCAACCCCGGCGGCGTCCTCATCACCAGCCCGACCCGGCCGCAGGACGCCATCGACGAACAGGACGTCGAGGCGGCCATCACCGACGCCCTGCGCGGCGCGGAGGCGGACGGGGTGCGCGGCGGCGCCGTCACCAAGTACGTCATGCGGGCGGTGGACCGGGCCACCGAAGGGCGCTCCGCCCGCGCCAACATGGCCGTCCTCATCCACACCGCCGAGGTCGGCGGCCGGCTCGCGGCGGCCCACGCCCGGCTGCGGCGGGAGGAGAACCGGTGAGCGCCGCCCCCGCCGAACAGACCCTGACGACGACCGACCGCACGACGGTGGAGAACCCGACGATGACCACGATGACCCCAGCCCCCGTCCGTGTCGCGATGTTCGACCTCGACGGCACCCTCGCCGACTCGCCCCGGGCGATCGTGGACGCGTTCACCGCCGCCTTCGAGGCGATGGGCCTCACGCCCCCGGACGCCGCGGACATCCGCGCCACCATCGGCCTCCCGCTCCAGCGGGCGTGGGCGAACCTGCTGGGGGTGGAACTGGAGGACCCCTCGGTCACCGAGGGCGTGGCCCGCTACCAGGAGGCGTTCCGTACCGTCGTCCTGCCCCGCGCCCGCTCGCTGGTCTTCCCCGGCGTCCCCGAGGGGCTCGCCGAACTGCGCCGCCAGGGGATCGTGGTGACGGTGGCCACCAGCAAGTTCCACGCGAGCGCCGACGCCCTGCTCACCGCGGCCGGTCTGCGCGAGCACATCACCACGCTGGTCGGCGCCGACGACGTCACCCGCCCCAAGCCGGACCCCGAGTCGGGCCTGCTCATCCTCGGCCGGCACGACGCCCTGCCGGAGCACGCCGTCATGGTCGGCGACACCACCCACGACCTGAAGATGGCCTCGGCGGCCGGTATGGCCTCCGTGGCGGTCACCTACGGCGTGCACGAGCGGGCGCTGCTGGAGTCGGCGTCGCCGACGCACATCGCCGACACCTTCCCGCAGGCCGTGGAGCAGATCCTCGCCACCCTCCCGGCCGACGACCGCACCGTCACCGACCTCCTGGACGACACCACCCACCACATCGAGTTCAACGGCCACCTCACCAACCACGTCAAGCACGCGGTCGTCGCCCTCGACGGCCTCGGCGTGGACCCCCGGCGGATCGTGGCCTACCACGACAACTACATCGCCCTGACCCCGTACGGCTGCCGGGTGGAGCCGGCCCGGTCCCCCCAGCACGTCGTCGACGACGCCAACTGGCTCGAACTCCTCGGCAAGCGCCGCGACTTCGCCGCCTACAGCGCGTTCTTCGACCGGCGGGAGAAGGAACTGGGGATGCCGGCCCTGCTGCGGACCTACGTCCCGCGCCTGCTCGCCGGGTGGGCCGGAGCGCTCCAGCACGCGACCATCCACCTGGGCTGGGGTCTGGACGCGGGCAACCGCCGGATGACCATCGAGGGCCTCGCCTACCTGGCGTTCGCCTACGTCGACTGCCACCCCGAGCGTGTCCCGTCCTCCCCGGCACCGGACACCGGCAGCCCTCTCGACTCGCTGATGAGGATCGCGCGGTACTGGCAGGAGCGGCCCGAAACCGGCGCCGCGATCGAGAGTCTCTTCGACGGCACGACCGACGGCATCCACCCCGAGCTGCTGCGCTCCGGACTCCAGTACCGCATCGCCCGCATGCTCGGCGAGGGCCACCCGCTGATGTCCGAGGCGCAGTCCTGGGCCGCCGAGCAGGACCCCGACCTCAGCTGGGACCAGCTCGCCCACCTCGTCACCGTCCTCTACCTGACCGAACCCGGTGACTTCCTCCTGCTCCACCTGATCACCGCCCTGCACGCGATGCGGCACATCGCGGACGCCCTCCCCGCCGAGGAGCGCCGGCAGGCCGTCGCGTGCTACTGGACCGGCGTCCTCGGTGTGCTGTTCTCCCGGGCCCACTTCGTGACGCCCGCCAAGCTGGCGGCGATCGACGGCCTCTTCTCGACCGCCCTGGACGACGTGGACGACCCGCGCTGGGCCCGCGAGTGGGACTGGCACATCGCGCGCGCCGTCGAGGAGGAAGAGGAGCACAACGCCAAGCTCGTCTACGTGATGCGCGAGCTGTGGCGGGGTTCGGGCGGCAGGTCGGTGTACCGCGTCGCCGCCGGCCAGTTCACCGCGACCCCGGAACTCCCCGTCACCTTCGACGAGCCCCCGGTCGACTGACGGCCACTCCGCACCCCCACGACTCGCCCTCACCGAGGAGCCTTCGATGACTATCCTGACCCACCCCGGAACCGCGATCGCCCCCCACCTCGACGAGGCGGTCCATCTCCTCCCGCAGACCGACCAGTTGCGCGCCCTGCACACGATCGTCCGGGACCGCGACGCCCGCCGTGAGGACTTCGTCTTCTACACCGGCCGGATCATCCGCCTGCTGACCGAGGCGGCCCTGAACCTCCTGCCGTTCGAACCGCACGACGTCACCACCCCTGTCGGCCGCACCTACCGGGGTCTGCGCTTCGCCGACAAGCTGGTCGGTGTGCCGATCGTGCGCGCCGGGGAGAGCATGGAGGCGGAACTGCGCGCCGTCGTCCCCGGCATCAGGATCGGCAAGATCCTCATCCAGCGTGACAGGACGACCAAGCTGCCGAGCCTGTACTACACGGCCTTCCCCGAGGACATCGCCACCCGTCAGGTCCTCCTCCTCGACCCGATGCTCGCCACCGGCGGCACCGCGCTGGCCGCCATCGACACCCTGCGCGAACTGGGCGTGCCGGAGCGGAACATCGTCTTCGTCACCTTCATCACCTGCCCCGAGGGCATCGCCGCCGTGCGCGAACGCCATCCCGGCGTACGGATCGTGACCTCCGCGATCGAGGAGCGGCTCAACGAGAACGCCTACATGCTGCCGGGCATCGGAGACTTCGGGGACCGCTACTTCGGCACGGACCGTCCGCGGCAGCCGTGAAGTTCCGGGGCGGCGGCGGGGGCGCTTTGTGCGCACGTCCGGGCGGAATTGCGCCTTCCGCGCCTCACCGTAAAACCGCTGGGACGGGCATGCGAGGATTCGGACAACAGTGCGGGCGCTCTGAACACCCGTACAGAGCGCACCGCCTGATTCCCGCATACCTCATGGAGTCATACGTGACCCAGCCTTCCCGGCGCGCACGCGTCCTGTCGCGTCTCGCCACCTCGGCGACCGCCGTCGTCCTGGTCGGCGCCACCGCCGGCACCGCTCTGGCCGACACCACCGCGGCCGTGCCGCACAAACCCACCCCCGCCGCGCCGTTCTTCTTCCTCTCCGGGGTCCTGCCGTCGGGCCAGAGGTACGTCTGGATGCCGAACGGGAAGGGCGGCTTCGACGAGCGGTCGGGCGTCGGTGTCTGGCCGCACCTCAGGATCGAGGCGCCGGTCGACCCCGACCTGACCGGCTACCAGGACGGCGCGTACCACGTCATGGACGACGGCACGCTGAACCTGTGGCGCGGCGGCCGCCTCAAGAAGGTGGCCACCGGCTGGAGCCGGTACGACGTCGTCCTCTCCCCCGGCACCCTGGGCGGCGCCCGCCACCCCGACCTGCTGGCCCGCGACAAGCAGGGCGTCCTGTGGCGCTTCCAGACCAAGGCGGACGGCACACCGGCACCGCGCGTCGAGGTCGGCACCGGCTGGAACCAATACACCCAGATCACCGGCCAGGGCGACCTGACCGGTGACGGCAAGCCGGACATCGTCGCCCGCGACAAGCAGGGTGTCCTGTGGCTGTACAAGGGCACGGGCAACCCGCGGAAACCGTTCGCACCCCGCCTGAAACTGGGTCCCGGCTGGAACCAGTACAACAAACTGGTGGCCACGGGTGACGTCGACCAGGACGGCCACAGCGACCTCCTCACCCGCGACCCCAAGGGCAACCTGTGGCTCCACAAGGGAACAGGCAAGCCGACCGCCCCCTTCAAACCCCGCGTCAAACTCGGCACCGGCTTCAACCAGTACCGCGACCTCTACTGACGCGGGTACCGATACGAGCCCTCACCCTCGGCGCACGCTGAGCAGTGGCCCGGGTTGTCCGGGCCGCTGTCCCCGCGCCTGCGGGGGTAGGCCGTAGCGATACGCCCCGGAGACATCAATCAGATACGTGATCACTCGAAGGCCTCGCGTCGCGCGCACTTCTCCGCGTCATACGCCGCCGCAGCCTGCTCGAACTCTCCACGCGCACCCCGCGCGGCCGGCTTCTCCGCAGCCTCCAGCCACTTGATCCGCGCCACGTAGTCCCGAAGGGCCGCGTTGACATCCGACTTCCCGCAGTGCCCGACTTGGCCGGAATCGGCGTCCAGAATCTGTCCGGACGATCACGAAATAGTCATCTCGCCAAGGTCATCCGGACCCTCAACTCACCCGACCCACCAGCGAAGTTGCTGGTCAGAAGGTTTCTCCTCGCGTAGCGCGTAGTGGGGCGGGTGGGACTCGAACCCACGGCCGACGGATTATGAGTCCGCTGCTCTAACCGGCTGAGCTACCGCCCCATAGCGGCGTGTCGCGTACAAGTGTGCGCGCCGTCTGCCGCAGCATAGCCGGTCATACGATCTCCCGCTCCGGATGGTCGGCTTCGCACGGCTGCTGACCTCGCCTTCGTGTCCAGGAGGACCGCGCGGAGGGCCGCGTGGTTCCGCCGGACATGAAAAAGGACCCCAACGGGGTCCTCGTTCAGCGCTCCCCCGACTGGACTCGAACCAGTAACCTGCCGGTTAACAGCCGGCTGCTCTGCCAATTGAGCTACGGAGGATCGAGCTCCCCCGACTGGACTCGAACCAGTAACCTGCCGGTTAACAGCCGGCTGCTCTGCCAATTGAGCTACGGAGGAATGCTCTCGATCGCATCGAACGTCGCCACCTGGGTACTTGCCAGGGGGCGCTTGCTCGCTGCGACACATACATTAGCGCAAGCAGGGGGGTGCTTCGCCAATCGGTATCCCCGCCGACCGCAGCACCTACAGGACCGACATCAGGGAAGGGCCGCCGTCATGCGCTACCGGCTGACGTTCGCCGCCGGGCTCGCCGTGGGTTACGTCCTCGGCACCCGTGCCGGACGCGAACGCTACGAGCAGTTGAAGAAATCCGCCCGCCGGGTCGCCCAGAACCCCGCGGTCCGCAACACGGCCGAGTCGGCGGCACAGCAGGGCCGCCAGTTCGCGGGCCGCACCTTCGAGAAGGTCAGCACCCGCTTCCCCGACTCGGTGGCCACCCGAGTCCGCACCCTCCGCGACCGCACCACAGCGGGAGGCGAGGACGACGACTGGGGCACGAGCAACACATAACGGGGCGTCCCTCCCAAACGCCGCTACACGCAACCCACCTCAGGGGCGCGGGACGGTGACACATGCGGCTCCGCCGCGCGGGCGCGACCAGCCACAACGCAACCCGCACCCGAAAGACCCCATGAGCCCCCACAACCTCACCGGCCCGAGCCAGCGCAGCGCTACGGCAGAATTTGCTCCATGGGGATAGTCGCCGGGCTGGACAGTGCGCCCGATTTCACTCGCATCGTCGTCTGTGACACGGACACGGGCGCCGTACTCAGGCAGGGCTACGCCCCGCACCCGGTGGACAGCCCGGAGGGCACCACGCGGCCGAGCGACGTCGACCCGCAGACATGGCTGCTGTCCCTCGGCGAGGCGGCGGGCGGCGGGCTGCTGGAGGGCGTGCAGGCGATCGGCGTGAGCGCCCAGCAGAACGCGGTGATCCCCCTGGACGCCCAGGGCAACACGGTGCGTCCGGCGATGACCGGCGGCGACAAGCGCGCGCAGGTCGCCGCGGCCGACCTGGTGGACGCGCTGGGCG
>NZ_JBTYMC010000222.1:0-11492 GCF_054880855.1 Streptomyces sp. S6
CGTCGTCGTCCGGGAGGAGGCGGAGGCGGCGGCGCGCGCGGTTCTCGCGGAGGCGGAGGAGCGGGGGCGGCAGCGAGTTGCGCAAGCGCGTGCTGAAGCGGACGAGATCCGGGTGGCGGCGCGGCGTGGGGTGAAGGAGGGGCGCGGGGCGGCGCTCGAAGGGCTGCGGGAGGTGCGACGGCGGACGGACGTGCTGTTCGCGCGGCAGGAACAGGAGCAGGCGCAGCGCGCGGAGGCCGTCGACCGGGACGCCACGGACCGCGCCCGCGCCCTGGACGCCCACTACTCCCACCTGGTCGCCCGCGCCGAGGCCGCCCTCTCCGAGGCCCGCGACGCCTACGCGGAGGCGGAGAAATCGGCCCACCACCTCCAGTCCCGCGCCCGCGACCACGCTGCCGCTCTTCTCGCCGACGCCCGCCACCAGACCGACCGCATCGCCCGGGAGACGGAACGGGTGCTGCGGGAGCACGGGGAGCGTTGGGACGATGTGCGGGCGCACATGGACTACGTGCGGAGCAGTTTGAGCGCGTTGACGGGACGGGCGGTGGAGTAACTCCGTGGAGGTAGCTCTGTGGAAGTACCCCTCAGGTACGGGTGACCTGAGAGCTACTTCTCGGGTATGACCGGAAACCTCCGAGGCGCCACCACCAGCAACGCCACGAACGCGACCACCGCCGCTGCCGCCGCCCCGAAGTACACGGCATGCACGGCGTCCGCCACCGCCCGGCGGACCCCCTCGGGAGCACCCCCGGCCCCCCACGCCCGCGTGACGGAGTCGAGATCGCCACCCCCGAGCCGCGCCGCGAGGACGCCGTTGGCGATCGCGCCGAAGACGGCGGCGCCGACGGTCTGACCGGTCTGGCGGCAGAAGAGGACGGACGCGGTGGCCGTACCCCGCTCGCCCCAGCCGACAGTCGCCTGAACGCCGACGATCAGCGGGAGTTGGAAGAGGCCGAGGGCGGCGCCCAGCAGGAGCATCAGCAGGGTGGGTTGCCAGGCGGAGCCGGGGTAGGGGAGGAAGGGGAACGCGAGGAGGATCAGGGCCGCGAGGCCGATGCCGAGCAGGGCCGTGTCACGGAAGCCGATCCGGCGGTAGACGTGCTGGCTGAGCGCGGCGGAGACGGGCCAGCTCAGGGTCCAGACGGAGAGGACGAACCCGGCGGCGACGGGCCCGAGTCCGAGGACGGACTGCGCGTACGTCGGGAGGAACACGGTCGGCGCCACCATCAGCAGGCCCAGCGCGCCCAGCGCCAGGTTGACCGAGGCGATGGTCCGCCGCCGCCACACCCACCCGGGGATGATCGGCTCGACGGCCCTGCGCTCCACGACGACCACGACCGCCACCAGCGCGAGCCCTGCCCCGAACAGCCCGAGCGACGGCGCCGACAGCCACGCCCAGGCGACCCCGCCCTGCACGAGAGCCGTCAACAGGACGCCCCCGCAGGCGAACACGGCGACAGCGCCCGCCCAGTCGACGCGAGCCTTCGCCAACTCCCGCGCCGGTTCATGGAGATGACGGACGATCAGCCACAACGCGACCGCGCCGACAGGGACGTTGACGAGGAAGATCCACCGCCAGTCGGCGTACGCGGCGAGCAGCCCGCCCACCGCCGGTCCGGCGACCGCCGACACCGCCCACACGGTCGACAACTTCGCCTGGATCCTTGGTCGTTGGTCCAACGGGTAGAGGTCGGCGGCGAGGGTCTGCACGGTCCCCTGCAACGCCCCGCCGCCGAGCCCCTGCACGACCCGGAACGCGATCAGCGCACCCATGTTCCAGGCGGACGCGCACAGCAGGGAGCCCAGCAGGAACACCGAGGCGCCGACGACGAGGACCGGCTTGCGGCCGAAGGTGTCGGCGAGCTTCCCGTACAGCGGGAGGGTGACGGTCACGGCGAGCAGGTAGCCGGAGAAGAGCCAGGAGAAGACCGAGAAGCCGCCGAGGTCCCCGACGATCTGGGGGACGGCGGTGGAGACGATCGTGGAGTCGAGGGCGGCCAGCGCCATCGACAGCATGAGCGCGGCGACCACCGCGCCCCGCCGGTCGGGGGTGGTACGGCCCCTGGTCTCAGGTATGACCGGTCGAACGCTCTCCGCCACTGCCGCTCCCCAAGATCCCGTGCCCCTTGCATCTATCTGCCGCCGTTCAGCTTCTCACTTGACCCTCACGTCGCGGCAGGGTGCAGCCTTTGAGCGCCGGAGGGTGGAGTTCCGGGGGGCGGTCAGGGTGGAGAGAGCCCTGAAATCCCCTCCACCCCTCGGTGGAGGACCCCTAGGGGTATCTCCGTACTACGTCTCGGGGAGGGCTCGTACCGACGGAGGACGAGAAGTCGCCGGGTCGCTCCTTAATCTGGCTTTACGCCGACGGGGTGGGGTTAACCCCCCGGGAAGAAGGGTGACCGGCCCCAATGTGCCGGGCACCCCATGGGGACGAGACTCGTCGTCGTAGCCACCGAGCAACGCCACTGGGCAACTACCGAGCAGCACAAGGAGACGCCGGGCACCCGCGTCTCAACTGATGACCGACATAGGAGACTTGCCATGACATCGGCCGTGACCATTCCCCGGCACGGGGGTTCCGGAGGGCGTACGGCCGTCGCCGCGCGGGGGCGGCAGGTCGTGAAGGCGTACGGGTCGGGGGAGACCCGCGTCGTCGCGCTCGACCATGTCGACGTGGACATCGTGCGGGGGGAGTTCACCGCGATCATGGGCCCCTCGGGGTCCGGGAAGTCCACGCTCATGCACTGCCTGGCCGGGCTCGACACCGTCAGCTCCGGCGAGATCTACCTCGACGACACCGAGATCACCCGGCTGAAGGACAAGAAGCTCACCCAACTCCGGCGCGACCGCATCGGGTTCATCTTCCAGGCGTTCAACCTCCTTCCCACGCTGAGCGCGTTGGAGAACATCACGCTGCCGATGGACATCGCGGGCCGCAAGCCCGACAAGCAGTGGCTCGCACGGGTCGTGGAGACCGTCGGCCTCGCCGGCCGGCTCAAGCACCGTCCCAACCAGCTCTCCGGCGGCCAGCAGCAACGCGTCGCCGTCGCACGGGCGTTGGCGGCCCGCCCGGAGATCATCTTCGGCGACGAGCCGACCGGGAACCTCGACTCCCGTGCCGGAGCGGAGGTGTTGGGCTTCCTGCGCAGGTCCGTCGACGAACTCGGCCAGACCATCGTCATGGTGACCCACGACCCCGTCGCCGCGTCCTACGCGGACCGGGTGCTCTACCTCGCCGACGGGCGGATCGTCGACGAGATGCTCCGGCCGACCGCCGACACCGTCCTCGACCGCATGAAGGACTTCGACGCCCGGGGGCGCACGTCATGACCGTCATGAAGACCTCGATGCGCAACTTCTTCGCGCACAAAGGGCGAATGGCGCTCTCCGCGACAGCCGTGCTGCTGTCGGTCGCGTTCGTCTGCGGGACGCTGGTGTTCACCGACACCATGTCCACCACCTTCGACAAGCTGTTCGCGGCGACCTCCTCCGATGTCACGGTCAGCCCCAAGGGCGCCTCCGACACCGGGCAGACGAAGACCGGCAACGGCAAGCCGCTCGTCATGCCGGCGTCGGTCGTCGACACCGTCCGCAAGGCGAAGGGCGTCAAGTCGGCCGAGGGCGGGGTCGCTTCGACCTCGGTGACCGTCGTGGACGCCGACAAGGACAGCCTCTCCCCGAACGGCGGCGGCCCGACGATCGTCGGCAACTGGAACGCCAACGACGCCCGCACCATGAAGATCACCTCCGGGTCGGCCCCCAAGGGTCCCGACCAGGTGATGGTCGACGCGGACACCGTCGACAAGCACGACCTCAAACTCGGGGACGAGATCGGCGTCATCAGCGCCGTCGGCACGCACACCGCGAAGATCTCCGGGATCGTCGAGTTCCAGGTCACCAACCCCGGCGCGGCGATCTTCTACCTCGACACGAAGACCGCGCAGGAGACGCTCGTCGGGCAGACCGGCGTCTACACGAGCGTCAACGTGACGGCGGCGGCAGGGGTCAGCGACGAGCAGCTCAAGCAGGACGTCACCGCCGCGCTCGGCGCCGGGACGCACAAGGTGCAGACGGCCAAGGAGACGGCCGACGCCAACCGCAAGCAGGTCGGCACGTTCATGGACGTCCTCAAGTACGCCATGCTCGGGTTCGCCGGGATCGCCTTCCTCGTCGGCATCTTCCTCATCATCAACACCTTTTCGATGCTGGTCGCCCAGCGCACTCGGGAGATCGGCCTCATGCGGGCCATCGGCTCCTCCCGCAAGCAGGTCAACCGGTCCGTACTGGTCGAGGCGTTCCTCCTCGGGGTCGTCGGGTCGGTACTAGGGGTAGGGGCCGGGATCGGGGTCGCCGTCGGGCTGATGAAGCTCATGAGCTCCGCCGGGATGAACCTCTCCACGGACGACCTGACCGTCGCCTGGACCACCCCCGCCCTCGGGCTCGTCCTCGGCGTCGTCGTCACCGTCCTCGCCGCCTACCTCCCGGCCCGCCGCGCCGGGAAGGTCTCCCCGATGGCCGCTCTGCGGGACGCCGGGACCCCGGCCGACGGCAGGGCGGGCCTGGTGCGGGGCGTGATCGGGCTGGTGCTGACCGGCGCCGGCGGGTTCGCCCTCTACCTCGCGGGCAGCGCCGACAAGGCCGGCCAGGGCTCGCTGTGGCTCGGGCTCGGGATCGTCCTGACGCTCCTCGGGTTCGTCATCGTCGGACCGCTCCTCGCGGGCGGGGTCGTACGGGTACTGGGGGCCGTCCTGCTGCGGGCCTTCGGGCCGGTGGGGCGGATGGCCGAGCGCAACGCGCTGCGCAACCCGAGGCGTACGGGGGCTACGGGTGCGGCCCTGATGATCGGGCTCGCGCTGGTCGCCTGCCTCTCCGTCGTCAGCTCCTCGATGGTGGCCTCCGCGACCGAGGAACTCGACAAGAGCGTCGGCGCCGACTTCATCATCCAGCCCCGTAACGAGCAGAACATCACCCAGCAGGCCGTCGACGTGATCAAGAAGACGCCGGGGCTGAAGCGGGTCACCGAGTACAAACTGAACGAGGCCGACTTCACCACGCCCGACGGGAAGGTCACCAAGGACACGGAGGTCAACGCCGCGTCCCCCACCTACCCCGACGACCTGCGCGTCCAGACGGTCCAGGGCAACCTGCACGACGCCTACAAGCCGGACTCCATGTCCGTCCACGAGAAGTACGCCAAGGACCACGGCATCCGCCTCGGCTCCACGGTCAAGGTCGCCTTCAAGGACGGGCGCACGGCGAACCTGACCGTCCGCGCCATCACCAAGAGCGATGTCGCGCTCGACTCCGGGGCCATGTACATGGCGATATCGACCATGGCGAAGTACGTGCCGGCCGAGAAGATGCCCCTCGACGTGATCGTCTTCGCCACGGCGGAGAAGGGGCAGCAGGACGCCGCGTACACCGCGCTCAAGTCGTCCCTGCACGACTTCCCGCAGTACGAGGTCCGCAACCAGACCGACTACAAGCAGCAGTTGAAGGACCAGATCGGCCAACTCCTCAACCTGATCTACGGGTTGCTGGCCCTCGCGATCATCGTCGCCGTCCTCGGGGTCGTGAACACCCTGGCCCTCTCGGTCGTCGAACGCACCCGCGAGATCGGCCTCATGCGAGCCATCGGCCTCTCCCGCCGACAGCTCCGCCGCATGATCCGCATGGAGTCCGTCGTCATCGCCCTGTTCGGCGCGCTCCTCGGTCTCGGCCTCGGCATGGGCTGGGGCGCCACCGCCCAGAAACTCCTCGCCCTCCAGGGGCTCGGCGTCCTGGACATCCCCTGGCCCACCATCGGCGGCGTCTTCATCGGGTCCGCGTTCGTCGGCCTCTTCGCGGCGCTGGTCCCGGCGTTCCGGGCGGGGCGGATGAACGTACTGAACGCGATCGCCACGGACTGATCCGGGCGGTTCCGAAAAGGGGGAACTAGGCCACCGCATACGGGGGTTGCGGAGGAAGACCCGGTGCCGGGGAGCTGTAAAGGCTCCCCGGCACCGGGTTTTTCCCGCGCGGGCCCTTCGGCGTTCCCATGGGAGGCGCAACTCCCGGGCTTCTTCGGTCTGTTCGGCTCGCTAGGCCTGGATGCGGAGGAGTTCCGCAGCTTCTTCCTCGGTGGGGCTGGTTCAGGGACGGGACCAGGCGCGGGCGTCCGGCCGCGCCCTGCCCGTCGGCACGGCCCAGGCCGCCACCGGCACCTTCTTCCACCGCTCGGAGCAGTCCGGTGCCCCGGAGCTCGGCGACCTGGACAACGGCGAGTGCCACCTCCTGCTCCGAGGCGCGATCAGCGTCCGCAACCGCACGGACACCCTGGTCCCCGGGAACGGCCGCACCTTCGCCGATCCCCTCGCGGGCGTCAGTCCAGTACCGCGACCGCCTCGATCTCCACCAGGTGTTCAGGGACGTCGAGGGCGGCGACGCCGATCAGGGTGGCCGGGGGGCGGTGGGCGGTGCCCAGGTGGGTGGTGGCTTGGGCGAGGCCCTTCAGGAGGGCGGGCATTTTGTCGGGGGTCCAGTCGACGACGTAGACGGTGAGTCTGGCGATGTCCGTGGGGGAGCCACCGATGCCCTTGAGGGCTGTGGCGACGCTCAGGTAGGCCTGTTCGACCTGGGTCGTCAGGTCGGCGGGGGTGTCCCAGGCGACCTGGCCCGCGAGGTAGGCGGTGCGGGTGCCGGAGGTGACGGAGACCTGGTGGTAGACGTCGATGGTGGGCAGGCCCTCGGGGTCGTGCAGGGTGACGGTCATACCGAGGACCGTAGGGAAACCTCCTCTGACGTGGAAGAACGCACTTTTTGGTGCCCCGGGAACCCCGAGGTGACCACACAGGTCAGGGCCATTGTCAGGAGCACGGCGTCAATCGGGGAGCCGTGCACTGCCCAGGGCGGAGGGTGACGCCCGTGTCCACATCCCGGTGGTTGTCCACAGGCCCGGCGGTTGTCGGCGGCAAGTCGTACGCTGGATGACCCCCGGCCCGTGACACGCGTCGGGTGGTCGGTGTTGCCCGTATCGCCCCGAAGCCCACCCCCTCACCGGAAAGAGCCCATGAGCCTGCACGGTCTGCTAGACGCCGTTCTGAAGGACAACGCCCTGTCCGAAGCCGTTCGCGCGGCGGCGGACGGGAACCGGACGCATGTCGATCTGGTCGGCCCACCGGCGGCGCGTCCCTTCGCGATCGCCGCACTCGCCCGGGAGTCGGGCCGGCCCGTGCTGGCCGTGACGGCGACGGGCCGGGAGGCGGAGGACCTGGCGGCGGCGCTGAGGTCGCTGCTGCCGGCGGACGGCGTCGCGGAGTACCCCTCGTGGGAGACGCTGCCGCACGAGCGCCTGAGCCCCCGCAGCGACACCGTGGGGCGCCGCCTCGCGGTGCTCAGACGCCTGGCGCACCCGAGCGTGGACGACCCCGAGACGGGCCCCGTGTCGGTCGTCGTCGCGCCCGTGCGGTCCGTGCTCCAGCCGCAGGTCAAGGGGCTCGGGGACCTGGAGCCGGTCGCGCTGCGGACGGGCCGGCAGGCCGACCTGAACAAGACCGTCGAGGCCCTCGCGGCAGCCGCGTACGCGCGCGTGGAACTCGTCGAGAAACGGGGCGAGTTCGCCGTCCGGGGCGGGATCCTGGACGTGTTCCCGCCCACCGAGGAACACCCCCTGCGCGTCGAGTTCTGGGGCGACGACATCGAGGAGATCCGCTACTTCAAGGTCGCCGACCAGCGGTCCCTTGAGGTCGCCGAGCACGGGCTGTGGGCGCCCCCCTGCCGGGAACTCCTGCTCACCGAGGACGTGCGCGAGCGCGCGCGGCTCCTCGCCGAGGAACACCCCGAGCTGGGCGAGCTGCTGCACAAGATCGCCGAGGGGATCGCCGTCGAGGGGATGGAGTCCCTCGCGCCGGTCCTCGTCGACGACATGGAGCTGTTGATCGACGTCCTCCCCAAGGGCGCGATGGCCGTCGTCTGCGACCCGGAACGCGTGCGGACGCGCGCCTCCGACCTCGTCGCGACCTCCCAGGAGTTCCTGCACGCCTCCTGGGCGGCCACGGCGGGCGGCGGCGAGGCCCCGATCGACGTCGGCGCGGCCTCCCTGTGGTCCATCGCCGATGTGCGGGACCGCGCGCGTGAGCTGGACATGATGTGGTGGTCGGTGTCGCCGTTCGCGGCCGATGAAGAGCTCGACGCGGACACCCTGAAGCTGTCCATGCACGCCCCCGAGACGTACCGGGGCGACACCGCGAAGGCCCTCGCCGACACCAAGGGCTGGCTGGCCGACGGCTGGCGCACGGTGTTCGTCACCGAGGCGCACGGCCCCGCGTCCCGCACCGTCGAGGTCCTCGGCGGCGAGGGCATCGCCGCGCGCCTGGACATCGAACTCGGCGCCATCGAACCGTCCGTCGTGCACGTGGCGTGCGGCTCGATCGACTACGGCTTCGTCGACCCGGCGCTGAAGCTGGCCGTCCTCACCGAGACCGACCTGTCGGGCCAGAAGGCGGCCGGCAAGGACGGCGCGCGCATGCCAGCGCGGCGGAGGAAGAGCATCGACCCGCTGACGCTGGAGCCGGGCGACTACATCGTCCACGAACAGCACGGCGTCGGCCGGTACATCGAGATGGTCCAGCGGACCGTCCAGGGCGCCACCCGCGAGTACCTGGTCGTCGAGTACGCCCCCGCCAAACGCGGCCAGCCCGGCGACCGCCTGTACATCCCGACGGACCAGCTGGAGCAGATCACCAAGTACGTCGGCGGCGAGGCCCCCACCCTGCACCGCCTCGGCGGCGCCGACTGGACGAAGACGAAGGCGCGCGCGAAGAAGGCCGTCAAGGAGATCGCCGCCGACCTCATCAAGCTGTACAGCGCGCGGATGGCCGCCCCCGGGCACGCGTTCGGCGCCGACACACCCTGGCAGCGCGAGCTGGAGGACGCGTTCCCGTACGCCGAGACCCCGGACCAGCTCACCACGATCGCCGAGGTCAAGGACGACATGGAGAAGACGGTCCCGATGGACCGCCTGATCTGCGGCGACGTCGGCTACGGCAAGACCGAGATCGCCGTGCGGGCCGCCTTCAAGGCCGTCCAGGACGGCAAGCAGGTCGCCGTGCTCGTCCCGACGACCCTCCTTGTCCAGCAGCACTTCGGGACGTTCTCCGAGCGGTACGCGCAGTTCCCCGTCAACGTCCGCGCGCTGTCCCGCTTCCAGACCGACACCGAGTCCAAGGCCACCCTGGAAGGCCTGCGCGAGGGCGCCGTCGACGTCGTCATCGGCACGCACCGGCTGTTCTCGTCCGAGACCAAGTTCAAGGACCTCGGGCTCGTCATCGTCGACGAGGAACAGCGGTTCGGCGTCGAGCACAAGGAGCAGCTGAAGAAGCTCCGCGCGAACGTCGACGTGCTGACGATGTCCGCGACCCCGATCCCCCGGACGCTGGAGATGGCCGTCACCGGCATCCGCGAGATGTCGACGATCACCACGCCCCCGGAGGAGCGCCACCCGGTCCTCACGTTCGTCGGGCCCTACGAGGAGAAGCAGATCGGCGCCGCGATCCGGCGTGAACTCCTGCGCGAGGGCCAGGTGTTCTACATCCACAACCGGGTCGAGTCGATCGACCGCGCGGCGGCGAGGCTGCGCGAGATCGTCCCCGAGGCGCGCATCGCGACCGCGCACGGCCAGATGTCCGAACAGGCCCTGGAACAGGTCGTGGTGGACTTCTGGGAGAAGAAGTTCGACGTCCTCGTGTCGACGACGATCGTCGAGTCCGGCATCGACATCTCCAACGCCAACACTCTCATCGTGGAGCGCGGCGACACCTTCGGCCTCTCCCAACTCCACCAGTTGCGCGGGCGAGTCGGCCGTGGCCGTGAGCGCGGGTACGCCTACTTCCTGTACCCGCCGGAGAAGCCCCTCACCGAGACGGCGCACGAACGCCTCGCGACGATCGCCCAGCACACCGAGATGGGCGCCGGCATGTACGTCGCCATGAAGGACCTGGAGATCCGGGGCGCGGGCAACCTGCTGGGCGGCGAGCAGTCCGGGCACATCGCGGGCGTCGGCTTCGACCTGTACGTCCGGATGGTCGGCGAGGCCGTCGCGGACTACCGCAAGCAGTTGGAGAACGGCGAGATCGAGGACGAGGCGCCCCTCGACGTCAAGATCGAACTGCCGGTCGACGCGCACGTCCCGCACGACTACGCGCCGGGCGAGCGGCTGCGCCTCCAGGCGTACCGGGCGATCGCCTCGGCCAACTCCGAGGACGACGTCAGGGCCGTCCGCGAGGAACTCACCGACCGTTACGGCAAGTTGCCGGAGCCCGTCGAGAACCTGCTGCTCGTGGCGGGCCTGCGGATGCTGGCGCGGGCGTGCGGGGTCGGGGAGATCGTCCTCCAGGGGACCAACATCCGGTTCGCGCCGGTGGAGTTGCGGGAGTCGCAGGAGCTGCGGCTGAAGCGGCTGTACCCGGGGACGGTGATCAAACCGGCGGCGCATCAGGTGCTGGTGCCGAGGCCGAAGACCGCGAAGGTGGGCGGGAAGCCGCTCGTCGGGCGTGAACTGCTGGGCTGGGTGGGGGAGTTCCTGGCGACCGTGCTGGGGTCGTAGGAAACGTACATAGCGGGCTTTCTTGACAGGTGCCGGTGGCGGGTCGAATCTGGACACACCGGCACCTGTCAGGTGCCCCGTTCATTCCAGGGGGAGGAATGAACACTGTCGTCTTCGGCAACCTCTCCGTCTCTCCGGCCGGCCGCCACGGCGCCCGCCTCACCCGCGTGGCCCCCACGACGGCGATCCCGTACCGCCGCAGCCCGGTCGGACCGGCCCAACTCCCGTACCTGGTAGGGCGGTCGGGCGAACTCGCCCGCGTCCGGCCCCGTACGGCCGTCGAGTTCACCGGCCCCTGCGGGGCGGGCAAGACGACCCTGCTGCGGAACGTGCCGCAGGCCGTGTACGTCCGGGTCGGCGCCACCGCCCTGGAGGACCTCGTCCAGGACCTCATGCGGAGCTTCTACGCCTGGCAGGGGCCTGTCCGGTTCAGTACCGAGGACTGCGCCCGGTTCCTCGCCGCCGTCGACGGGACCGTCGTCCTCGACGACGTCTCCTACACCCCGCAGCAGCTCGGCTACCTCCAACAGGCGCTGCGGGGCTGCGCGTTGGTCATCGGCTCGGCAACTCCCGCGCTGGGGGCGGCGGGTGAGTCGTACGCGTTGGAGGGGCTCTCCGAGGGGGCCGCGATCGCGCTCCTCGCCCGGGATCTCGGGCGGGCCCTGTCCGGGGCGGAACTCGCCGTCGTGGGAAGGCTGTTGACGGCTGTCGGCGGGCAGCCGCTGCATCTGCGGCAGGCCGCCGCGCTCGTCCGGTACGACGGGCGCACGCTCGCCGACGTCACCGCGCGGGCGGAGGGCGCCGACACGCCGTCCAGGCGCGGCATCTGAACGTCCATCAGGATCAGGTCCGGCCTCAACTCCCTGGCCAGGGCCACCGCCTGCTCCCCGTCCGCCGCCTCGCCGACGAC
>NZ_JBTYMC010000223.1:0-11397 GCF_054880855.1 Streptomyces sp. S6
AACCCGAAATCCGCACCGGCACGATCGTCCCGCCCGCGACCGAGAACGAGCGGATCGTCTGCGCGGCCGTCGCGAAGGTGCTGCGCCTCGACGAGGTCGGCGTCGACCAGGACGTCTTCCGGCTCGGCGGCGACAGCATCCTCGCCATCTCCCTGCTGGGCGCCCTCCGCGAACAGGGCCTGCACGTCACCGCCCGGCAGATCTTCACCCACAGCGTCGTCGGCGCCCTCGCGGCCGTCGCGAGCCGCGAGGACGTCACCGCGACGGACCACGCGGACGTCCCGACGGGCAGCGTCACCGGCTCGCCGATCCTGCGCTGGCTCGGGGAGACGACGGACGCGGTCGACGGGTTCGTGCAGTCCGTCGTCCTCAACACCCCCGCCGACCTCACCGGCGACGCCCTCGACGCGGCCCTCACCGCCCTCGCCGAACGCCACGACATCCTCCGCGCCCGCCTGGTACGCGGGGCGAGTTGGAGCCTCGACGTCCCTCAGCCGGGCCGCGCCACGATCGGCTGGGAGGAGAGCGACCGCCCCCTCGACGACTGCGTCGCCCTCGCCACCGCCGGACTCGACCCCGGCGACGGCGTGATGCTGCGCGCGGTCTGGCGCCGCGCGGCACGCCAACTCGTCCTCGTCGCCCACCACGTGATCGTCGACGGCGTCTCCTGGCGCATCCTCCGCGAGGACCTCGCCACGGCCTGGGAGCAGTACCGCCCCGGCGCGAACGTCGAACTCCCGCCGGTCGGCACGTCGTTCAGGCGCTGGACACAGCTCCTGGAGCGGGCCGCGTTCGACGCCGACCGCGCCCACTACGAGCGTCCGCTGCCCGGCCCCGACCAACTCCTCGGCAGGCGTGCCCTGTCGGAGGCCGACACCGTCGCGAACGAACGCGTCCGGGTGCTCACGGTCGGGCCGGACATCACCGCCGCGCTCCTCGGTGACCTCCCCGCGAAGTTCCACGCGGGCGTCAACGACGTCCTCCTCACCGCGCTCGCCGTCGCCCTCGCACGCCGGCGCGAGGGCCAGACGTTCGCGCACATCGAGCTGGAAGGACACGGACGCGAGGCCCGCCACGTCGCGGCCTGCGCCGGGTTCGAACCCGAACTCTCGCGCACCGTCGGCTGGTTCACCACCCTCTTCCCGGTGACCGTCGACCCCGGCACCGCCCCCGACCCCACCGACCCGGCCTACCTGACGTCCGCCCTCAAGGCCGTCAAGGAAGACCTCGCCCGCGTCCCGCGAGGCGGCCTCTCCTACGGCGTCCTGCGCCACCTCCACGGCGCCGACTTCGCCGCCCCCGCACCCCAGGTCCTCTTCAACTACCTGGGCCGCTTCGACGCCGGCGCCGACGGCGAATGGGAACTCGCGGGCAACACCGACCAGTTGGGCGAGAAGCGCGACCCCGCGATGCGGCTGCCGCGCGCCCTGGAGTTCAACGCCATCGCCGAACCCGACCCGGACAGCGGCGAGTTCCAGCTCGTGACGACGGTGTCATGGCCCTCCGGTGTCTTCACCGACGACGACATCACGATCCTCGGCGACCACTTCACCACCGCCCTCACCGGACTGGCCGCCCTCGACACCGGCGGCCACACCCCCAGCGACTTCGACCTCGTCCCCCTCACCCAAGCCGACGTCGACACCTTCGACGGACCGCAACTGCGGAACATCCTCCCGCTCACCCCGCTGCAAGAGGGCCTCTACTTCCACTCGGTCTTCGACGACGACTCCTGCGGCGCCTACGTCGAACAGCAACTCCTCACCCTGGAAGGGGAGATCGACGCCGACCGGCTGAACACGGCGGCCACCCGCCTCCTCGACCTCCACCCCAACCTCGCCGCCCGCTTCACCGCCCTCGCCGACGGCCGCGTCGTCTCCGTCCTGGAGTCCGGCGTCGAAGCACCCTTCACGGTCCTGGACCGCCCCGGCATCACCGACACGGAACTCCACGCCCTCGCCGAACGCGACCGGCGTGCCGGATTCGACCTCGCCGCAGGCCCGTTGATGCGCTACACCCTGGTCCGCGCGGGCGCCGGACGCACCGTCCTCGTGCAGACCGTGCACCACATCATCGCCGACGGCTGGTCCGTCCCACCGATGCTGCGCGCCCTCCTCGCCGAGTACCACGCACCCGGCAGTGTCCGCCCGATCGGCGGCTTCGCCGACTACGTCCGCGCACTGGCCGCACGCGACGCCGCCGAGAGCGACCGGATCTGGCGGAACGAACTCGCCGGCCTCACCGGCCCCTCCCTGGTCGCCGAGGGCCACACCCCCTCCGACACCTTCGCCGAAGTCTCCGCCCTGGCGGACGTCGAGACGGCGGGCGTCCCCCTGAGCGTCGCCGTGCACAGCGCCTGGGGCGTCACCCTCGGCACCCTCCTGCACCGCACCGACGTCGTCTTCGGCTCCACGGTCTCCGGCCGCGACATCGACGTGCCCGGCATCGCGGACATGGTCGGCCTGTTCATCAACACCATCCCCGTACGCACCCGTTGGGACACGGACACCACCGCCGGCGAGCTGCTCGCCTCGGTCCGCGAGCACCAGAGCACGGTCCTCGCCCACCAGCACGTCTCCCTGTCCCGGATCGGCGCGGGCACCCTCTTCGACACGCTCGTCGTGTTCGACATAGCGGCCGACATCACCGCCCTGCGCCGCCCCGGCGACACCATCGCCGTCACGGAAATCGTCAACGAGGGCGCCCCGCACTACCCGTTGACCCTGGTCGTGGAACGCGACCGCTTCAACCTCATCTACGACACGGAGGTGTTGGGGGAGCGGGACGCCCGCACGATCCTGGGCACCTTCACCCGCACGCTCACCGGCCTCCTGGCCGACCCCGATCGGCCCGCCCTCTCCGACACGAACCCGACTTTCGAACACACCCCCCTCAACGTCCGGTTCGACACCGCCGCCCGGCAGAACCCGCACGCCACCGCCGTCACCCAGGTCGCCCTGGACGGCACGACCCGCTCCCTGACATACGGCGAACTCGCCGACGCCAAAAACGAGTTGGTGTGCGTCCTGCGCGCCGCCGGAGTCGGCGCGGGCAAGCGGGTCGCGGTCGCGGTGCCACGCTCGGTGGAACAGGTCGTCGCCCTGGTCGCCGTCGTCAGCGCGGGCGGTGCGTACGTGCCGCTGGACCTCGCCTATCCGGACGAGCGGCTGGCGCACATCCTCGCCGACTCCGCCCCGCAGGTCGTCCTCGTGGACGCGGAACACCGCGACCGGTTCACGGCGTTGCTGGCCCGCGTCGGGGTCGACGCGCGCGTGATCGTCCAGGGAGACGAACTGCCGCTGGGCACAGAGCCGTTCGAGGTCGGCTGGCAGGACCCGGCGTACGTCATCTACACGTCCGGCTCGACCGGTCGGCCCAAGGGGGTCGTCGTCCCGCACTCGTCGGTGGTGACGCTGCTCGCCAACACGCGGCCCGCGATGGGCTTCGGGCCGGGCGACGTGTGGGTCCAGTTCCACTCGTACTCCTTCGACTTCGCGGTCTGGGAGCTGTGGGGGGCGCTCCTGCACGGCGCCGAGTTGCTGATCCCCGAGTACGGGCTGACGAGGTCGCCGGTCGACTTCCACCGGATGGTCCGGGAGCGCGGGGTGACGGTCCTCAACCAAACCCCCTCCGCCTTCTACCAGTTCGCCGAGGCCGACAGGCTCTCCGGGGAGGCGCTGCCCGCGCTGCGCCGGATCATCTTCGGCGGAGAGGCCCTCGAACCGGGGCGGCTGCGCGGATGGGTCGAGCGGCATGGCACGAGGACGCCCGAACTGGTCAACATGTACGGGATCACCGAGACGACCGTGCATGTCACGCATCGAGTGCTGACCGACGAGGACTTCGGGCCCTCCGCGGCTGACGCCAGCCCGATCGGCGGGCCGATCCCGGGACTTGTGACCTATCTGCTCGACGACCGGCTCCGGCCGGTGCCGCCCGGCAAGGTCGGGGCGATCTATGTCGCCGGGTCGCAGGTTTCCTTGGGGTATCTGGGGCGGGCCGGGCTCACGGCGGGGCGGTTCGTCGCCGATCCGTTCGCCGGGGACGGGTCGCGGATGTACCACACGGGGGATCTGGCACGCCGGACGCTCGGCGGGGAGCTGGAGTTCGCCGGGCGGGCCGACGACCAGGTCCAACTCAAGGGGTTCCGGATCGAGTTGGGCGAGGTGGAGGCCGCCGTCCGGGAGATCGACGGGGTGACGGACGTCGCCGTGACCGTCGCGGACAGCGGGGACCATCTCGTCGCGCACGTCGTCGGGCGGGTGCCGGGAGACCTGGACGAACGGCTCGCCGCGAAGCTGCCGGTGCACATGGTGCCGGGGCGGGTACTGGCCGTGGACGTGCTGCCGTTGACGGTGAACGGGAAGCTGGACCGCAAGGCGCTGGCGGCAAGGGCCTCGCAGGACGACACCGCGCAGAACGACACCGCTCGGGGTTTCACGGTTGACGCCGCGGCCCTCGACGCGCTGATCGGCATCTTCACCGCCACCCTGCCCGGCACCGACGTGGACGCCGACACCGACTTCTTCCGCGCCGGCGGCGACAGCATCGTCGCCATCACCGTCATCAACCGGGCGCGTGCGCTGGGGCTGGGCATCACCCCCCGGGACGTCTTCCTGCTGCGGACACCGCGTGCGCTGGCCGAGCGGGTGAGCGTCCCGGCCGCTCCCAAGGCGGTGACGATCGTGCGGGACGGCCCTGTCGCCCCGACCCCGGTCATCCTCCGCCGGCGTCAACTCGGCGGATCCCTCACCCGGTTCGCCCAGGCGAGGACCCTCACCGCCCCCGACGGCGCCGGGTTCGCGGACGTCGAGCGAGCGGCGAAAGCCGTCGTCGCCGCGCACCCCGCCCTCCGGCTTCGGCTGGGGACCGAGCACGGTGTCTGGACGCTCAGGACTGAACCCCACGCCGAACTCGCCCTCGTGCGTGGGCCCTTGTCGGCCGACGGACTCGCCGACCGGCTGGACCCCGAGGCCGGGCGGATGGCCGTGTTCGGGTGGCTCGAGGAGAGCCGGACGCTGGTGGCGGTCGTGCACCACCTCGCCGTGGACGCGGTGTCGTGGCTGATCCTGCTGGAGGATCTGGCAACCGCCCTCGACGGCAAGGAGCTTGAGGCACCGACGACGTCGTACGCACAGTACGCCGAAGCGCTCGCCGCACAGGCGCAGCAGGGGACCGGCGGGCTCGGTCACTGGATCGACACGCTCGCCGCGCCCGAACTGGTAGCCGTCACCGGGGAGTTGCGCTCCAGATCGGTCGTCCTCACTCCGGAGCTCACCGGCCTCCTCACCCGCACCGCCCCCGAAGCCCTCGGCGTCGGACTCACCGAACTCCTCGTCGGCGCCCTGCGCGTCGCGCTCACGGCGGTGCAGGACGAACCGGCTGATCTGGCCGTGGAGTTGGAACGGCACGGAAGGGTGCCCGTCCTTGAAGGGCACGACTACACGCGGACCGTCGGCTGGTTCACCTCGATCGCGCCGGTACGCCTCACCGCGCACACCGACCCGGTCGAGGCCGCCCGCGAGGCCGCCGCACGGCAGCCGGACGAGCGCGGGCATGTCGCCTACGGGCAGCTCAGATACCTCAACCCGCAGACGGCCCCGCTCCTCACCGCCCGCCCGCAGGTCCTCTTCAACTACCTGGGCCGAGGCAGCGAGGAGCAGGCGCTGCACATCACCGGCGGTGACCAGGGCAGCCCGTACGCGGTCGAGGTGAACGCCTGGATCGAAGGCGGGGAGCTGCGCGCGGAGTTCACCCTCGACGAGGGCGTCCCGGACGCGATCGCCGGGCATTGGCTCAAGGCGTTGGAGCACATCGTCGATGCCTCCGCCACCGCCGAGCGCACCGCGCCGGTGACTCCCCTCCAGCGGGGCCTGTTCTTCCAGGCCCAGTTGGCCGGGGAAGCGGGCCACTACGTCGCGCAGAGCTGGTTCACCTTCGAATGGCGCCTCGACGCGGAGAAGTTGGCCGACGCGATGGCCCACGTCATCGCCCGGCATCCGGTCGTCGGCGCCGGCTTCACCACCGACGCCGACGGCAACCCCGTCCAAGTCCTCAAGGCGGGCAGGCGTGTCGACGTCCGGACCGTCGAGCCGGCAGCCGAAGAGGTCGACGCCTTCCGGGCCGCCGACCGGGACGCCGGGTTCGACCTCGGGGAGCCGCCGCTGATCCGGCTGACCGTCGTCCGACTGCCCGACGGGCGGGACGGGTTGCTGTTCAGCTACCACCTGCTGCTGTGGGACGGCTGGTCGCGGGAGATCGTCCTGCGGGACCTGTTCGACGCGTACGCGGGCGCCCCCACGCTGACGCCCGCACCCAGCTTCGAGGAGTACGCGCGCACCCTCGCCGCCCGCGACACAGCGGCCTCCGAGCGGTTCTGGGCAGACCAGTTGGCCGAACTGCCCGGACCGACCCTCCTCGCCGGACCGGCCCCCGAACTGTCGACGGAGCTGCCCCCCAGCCTCGTCCACACCCTCACCGCCGACCGGTCCGACCTCCTCCGCGAGGCCGCCAAGACCCACGGCGTCACCCTCAACTCCGTGCTCACCGGCGCCTTCGGGCTGCTGCTCGGCGCCCACACCGGCCGCGCCGACGCCGTGTTCGGGATCACCGTCTCCGGGCGGGAGGGGGAGGGGCTCGACGACGTCGTGGGCGTCCTCCTCAACACCGTCCCGATGTGGACCCGGGCCCGGCCCGGCGACTCGGTGGCGGCCTACCTGGAGGGCGTGCAGGCGGCGCGGGTCGCGGCGATGGACCACGAGCACCTCGGGCTCGGCGAGATCCAGCGGGCCGGCGGCCACGACACCCTGTTCGACAACCTGTTCGTCCTCCAGAACTTCCTGGACCTGGACGCCTTCGCGGAGATGAACGCGCGGCACGGCATCGTCGAGGTGCAGGCGGACGACTCGACGCACTACCCGTACACGTGGGTCGTGACGCCGGGCGACCGGCTCACGGTCAAGCTGGAGTACCGGTACGGGGATCCGGCGAGCGCGCGCAGGCTGCTGGACGACTATCTCCGCGTCCTCGACGACCTCGCCCGCGCCACCGGACCCGTCGGCGCGCTGCCGGGACCGGGCGCCGTGCCCGTGCCCGGGGTCAGGACCGACATCACCACCGACACGGTCGTCGACCGCTTCGACCGGGCCGCCGACCGCACCCCGGAACGGCTCGCGCTCGTCGCCGACGGCAACACCCTCACCTTCGGGGAACTCCGGGACCGCAGCCGCGAGTTGGCCGGTGTGCTCGCCGGGCGCGGGATCGGCACCGAGACCAACGTGGGCCTCGCGATCCCGCGGTCGCTGGACTCGATCGTCGCCCTGTTCGCCGTCCTGCGCGTCGGCGCGGCCTACGTGCCGCTGGAGCTGGACCACCCGGACGACCGGATCGCGGCGATCGTGGAGGACGCGCGGCCGGAGGTGATCCTGACCGTGTCCTCGGTGTCGCCCCGGCTGCACCGGCTCACCCCCGAACTCGTCGAACTGGACCGGCCGTTGCCGCCCGCCGAACCGTTCGTGACGTTCACCCCGGACGACCCGGACCGGCTGCGCCACCCGGCGTACACGATCTACACCTCCGGCTCGACCGGGAAGCCCAAGGGCGTGGTGACCGAGTACGCGGGTCTCACCAACATGCTCATCAACCACCAACGCCGCATCTTCGAACCGGTGCTGGCCCGGCACGGGCACCGCGTGTTCCGGATCGCGCACACCGTGTCGTTCGCGTTCGACATGTCGTGGGAGGAGCTGCTGTGGCTCGCCGACGGGCATGAAGTGCACATCTGCGACGAGGAGTTGCGCCGCGATGCACCCCGGCTCGTCGAGTACTGCCTGGAGTTCGGGATCGACGTCGTCAACGTCACCCCGACCTACGCCCAACAGCTCGTCGCCGAGGGCCTCTTGGACGACCCCGAGCGACGGCCCCCGCTCGTCCTGCTCGGCGGCGAGGCGGTGACGCCGACACTGTGGCAGCGCCTCGCGGAGACGGACGGCACGGTCGGCTACAACCTGTACGGGCCGACCGAGTACACCATCAACACCCTCGGCGTCGGCACGTTCGAGTGCGCCGACCCCGTCGTGGGCGTCGCCATCGACAACACGGACGTCTACGTCCTCGACCCCTGGCTGAGGCCCCTCCCGGACGGTGTCCCCGGCGAGCTGTACGTCTCCGGTGTCGGCATCGCGCGCGGCTACCTCGGGCAGCAGGCCCAGACCGCACACCGGTTCGTGGCCTGCCCGTTCGGGGCGCCAGGCGAGCGCATGTACCGCACCGGCGACCTCGTCGTGCGTCGCCCTGACGGCAACCTCATGTACCTCGGCCGGACCGACCAGCAGGTCAAGATCCGGGGCCACCGCGTCGAACTCGGCGAAGTGGAGGCCGTGTTCGCCGCACACCCCGCCGTCCGGTTCGTCGCCGCCGTCGCGCAGCGCGACCCCCAGGTGGACGGGGCGTACCGGCTCGCCGCGTATCTCGTCCTCGACGGCGCCGAGTTGGCCGACGTCGCCGCAGAAGTCGGCGCCGGACTCCCGGACTTCCTGCGCCCGACCCACTACGCCCAGGTGGACGGCATCCCGCTGACCGTCAACGGGAAGGCCGACACGAAGGCGCTGCCCGAGGCCCGGCCACTGGGCGCGCTGACCACGGCGGGGGAGCGGGGACCGCGGACCGGGACGGAGACGGCCGTCTGCGAGTTCTTCGCCGAAGCACTGGACCTGGACGACGACGAGGTGAGCGCGGTGAGCGACTTCGTGTCCCTCGGGGGACACTCCATGCTGGCGGTACGCCTGATCGGGCTGCTCCGCCGCGAGTTCGGCCCCGTCGTCACCGTCCGAGACCTGTTCACCCTGCGCACCCCCGAAGCGATTGCCCGCCACCTCGATGACAACTCCTGAACCCCGGCAGCCCCGCAGCGGGGCCGACATCCTGCGCACCGCGCTGCGCCGCAACGTCGGCGCGATGGCCGGCGGCACCCTCCTCATGGGCCTCTACCAGGCCGGGGAGACCGCCTTCCCCATCGCGCTCGGCCTCATCGTCGAACACACGATGCGCGACCGCGGCCTCGACAGACTCGTCGTGTCCGTCGCCGCGTTGGCCGTGATCATCACGACCGTGTCGCTGTCGTGGCGGTTCGGCATGCGGATCCTCCAGAAGGCCAACACGACCGAGGCGCACCGCTGGCGGGTGGCGGTCGCCGGGTGCGGGCTCCAACCCGTCGCCCGGGACACCGACTTGAAGTCCGGCGAGGTCCTCACCATCGCCACCGAGGATGCCGACCAGACCGCCGACATCATCGAGGTCGTCCCCCTCCTCGTCAGCTCCCTCGTCTCCCTGCTCGTCGCGGCCGTCGCCCTCGGGCTCGCGGACGTCCGGCTCGGACTGCTCGTCATCGTCGGATCGGCGGCGATCCTGTCCGTCCTGAGCGTCATGTCGAAGCGGATCGGGTCCAGTACCCAGGAGCAGCAGGCACGGGTCGCGCGGGCCGGGGCGAAGGTCGCCGACCTCATCACGGGCCTGCGTCCGCTGCACGGATTCGGCGGCAACCACGCCGCGTTCGGCTCCTACCGGAAGGTCAGCGCGGAGGCCAGGCAACAGGCCGTGACCGTCGCCCGCGTGAACGGCGTCTACGCCGGGACAGCCCTCGCCCTCAACGCCGTCCTGGCCGCCGCCGTCACCCTCACCGCCGGGTGGCTCGCCTTCGAAGGGCGCATCAATATCGGGGAGTTGGTGATGGCCGTCGGGCTCGCCCAGTTCATCATGGAGCCCCTCAGACTCTTCTCCGAGATGCCGAAGTACGTGATGATCGCGCGCGCCTCGGCCGCCCGGATGTCGCTGGTCCTGTCGGCCCCGCCGGTGATGGCACCGGGCACCGGGACGCCCGCGAGCGGGGGTGACCTGGAGGTCGACCGGGTCCGGTACGGGGCGCTGCGCGACCTCAAGTTCCAGGTGAAGGCCGGGGAGTTCGTCGCCCTGACCGCCTATCAGCCGCGCGCCGCCGCCGACTTGGTGTCCCTCCTCGCCGTGCGCGTCCCCCCGGACGGCTACGAGGGCGAGGTCCGCGTCGACGGGGCCGCCCTCGGTGAACTCTCGGTCGCCGGGGCCCGCGCACACCTCCTGGTCAACCCCTACGACGGGGAGATCTTCGCCGGCACCCTCCGCTCCAACATCGACCCCTCCGGCACCAGCCGCACGGTCGACGAGGCCGTCCAGGCGTCCCTGCTGACCGACGTCGTCGCCCTGCACCCCGAGGGCCTCGACCACCCCGTCCGCGACCGGGGCGCCAACCTCTCCGGCGGCCAGCGCCAACGCCTTTCGCTCGCACGGGCGTTGGCCGCCGACACGGACGTCCTCGTCCTCCACGACCCGACGACCGCCGTCGACGCCGTCACCGAACAGCTCATCGCCCGCCGCGTCACCGAACTCCGGCGCGGACGGACGACGCTGGTCATCACCAGCAGTCCCGCACTCCTCGACGCCGCCGACCGGGTGCTGGTGCTGGACGACGGGGTGGTGACGGCGCAGGGCACACACCGGAACCTGCTGGCGACGGACGAGGCGTACTGCGCGGCTGTGGCGAGGTGAGGTGGGGGAGGGGTGAGGGGCGCGGGACACGTCGACGGGGGTCCCGCGATTCCCTGACCGCCGTACCCGTCCACCGCCTCATTCATCCCCCGTGGCTCAAGCCCCCCACCACCCACCCCACATCCCGCACCAACGCCCCCCGCCACCCCGCCCGGTCATGCCCCGCAGCCCCCCGGGACACCCGCACCTCCGCCCCGGCCTCCCGCGTCAACCCCTCCACCACAGCACAGTGCGGCAGCATCTCCCGCTCGTGCTCCCCCACGTCGAACGCGGCCCGCAGCCCCGCCAGTTGGGCTCCCTCCCGCAGCCGGGCCGCCATCGCACCCCCGACAGCACCCCCCAGCGGATCGACGGACCCGACCGCCTCGGGCGTCCACCAGAACGACCCCGACTGGCAGGCGACCCCGGCGACGAGTCCGGGGAACTCCAGGGCCGCGTACAGCGCGCCGAGCCCCCCGAGGCTCTGCCCGGCGACGACGAGCCGGGAGAGGTCGGCAGGGACCCCCGACTCCGCGACGAGCGGCAGGAGTTCGTCCCGGACTCCCTCCCACAGCTCGGGACGGCAGGCGTACTCGGCCTCGCGGTCCTTGGCGGGGAGGAAGGCCAGCGTGACGGGCGGCAGTTCGCCCGCGGCGACGGCGGAGTCGAACGCGGTCGTCGCGGGGTGGAGGTACAGCCAGTCGTCGCCGTCGAGCAGCAGGACCAACGGCCCGCCCCCGCCCACCGGATGGAGTCGGACGGTACGCCGCCCGAGGCGCGCGCTCGTCCACCGCACTCGGACACGCGGCACCGGCAGCACCGCGTCCGCGCCGACGGCCG
>NZ_JBTYMC010000224.1:0-11365 GCF_054880855.1 Streptomyces sp. S6
CCGGTGACGGTGCGCACCAGCGCCCGCAGGCTCCTCGACCGGACCTCGCCGCTCGCCTCCGTCGAGGCGCTCCTCACCCGGCACGGCCTGCCCTCCGGGGCGCTCGCGGTCGAGCTGGCCGACGTCGGCCCGGCGGTGTCCCTGGAGGACCTGGAGCGTCGTCTGAGCGCGCTGCGGCGGCTCGGCGTCCGGATCGTGCTCGACGGCCTCGGCACCGGCTGTACGGGGCTCACGGCGCTGCGCAGGCTCCCCGTGGACGTCCTCAAGCTGGACCGGGGGCTCGTCGAGGGCGTCGTCGAGTCCGCGCGGCTGCACAAGATCACCGCCGGGGTGCTCAGGATCGCCTCCGACCTGGGGCTCGACTCCGTCGCCGAAGGGGTCGACCTGCCCGAACAGGTCGTCGCCCTGCGGGAGATGGGCTGCACCCACGGCCAGGGCACCGCCTTCTCCGCGCCCCTCGACGAGTACCGGCTGCGCCGCGCGCTCGCCTCCGGCCGCTACCCGGTCCCGCGCGGACCGGCGGAACCGGTGCTGGCGGGCGGGGGGCCGGCCCACAATTGAACACCGCGCCCGGCTCACATGTTGAGACCCCCGTCCCACCGGCTTGACAGTCGGTGCGCGTCGGGGGGAGGGTCAATGCCATGCGCACCCGAATTCTCGTACTTGGACAGCGCGTCGGCTGAAGCTGAGGACGCCCGGGAAGAACCCGGACCTCCCAGCGCACGCACCCGACGCGCTCCCCTCGCTTGCCATCCGGCACGAGGGGTTTTTTGTTGCACGGACGCCCTCCGGGCAGCAGCCGCACTCCGCACAAAACCCGCATAACACCCTCAGCATCGAGAAGAGAATGCCGATGACCGAGCAGGCCACCGGGGCCCCGCATCCGCAGCCGCGGCCCCGATCCGGAGGACACTCCACGCCCGTCGAGCACGTCACGGGCGCGCAGTCCCTCGTCCGCTCGCTTGAGGAGGTCGGCGCCGACACTGTCTTCGGCATTCCCGGGGGGACGATCCTCCCGGCCTACGACCCGATGATGGACTCCAAGCGGGTGCGCCACGTCCTCGTCCGCCACGAACAGGGCGCCGGCCACGCCGCGACCGGCTACGCGCAGGCCACCGGCAAGGTCGGCGTCTGCATGGCGACCTCCGGACCCGGCGCCACCAACCTGGTGACCCCCATCGCGGACGCGAACATGGACTCGGTGCCGCTCGTGGCGATCACCGGACAGGTCGTCTCCGCGTCGATCGGCACCGACGCCTTCCAGGAGGCCGACATCGTCGGCATCACCATGCCGATCACCAAGCACAGCTTCCTGGTCACCAAGGCCGAGGACATCCCCCGGACCATCGCGCAGGCCTTCCACATCGCCTCCACCGGCCGCCCCGGACCGGTCCTGGTCGACATCCCCAAGGACATCCTCCAGGCGAAGACGACGTTCTCCTGGCCGCCCGTCATGGACCTCCCCGGCTACCGTCCGGTGACCAAGCCGCACGCCAAGCAGATCCGCGAGGCCGCCAAGCTGATCACCGCCGCCAAGCGGCCCGTCCTGTACGTCGGCGGCGGCGTCCAGAAGGCCGGCGCGACGGCCGAACTGAAGGTCCTCGCCGAACTGACCGGCGCCCCCGTCGTCACCACCCTGATGGCGCTCGGCTCCTTCCCCGACAGCCACCCCCAGCACCTCGGCATGCCCGGCATGCACGGCACGGTCGCCGCCGTCACCGCCCTCCAGAAGTCCGACCTGCTCATCACCCTCGGCGCCCGCTTCGACGACCGCGTCACCGGCAAGCTCGACAGCTTCGCCCCCGACGCGAAGATCGTCCACGCCGACATCGACCCGGCGGAGATCGGCAAGAACCGCGCCGCCGACGTCCCGATCGTCGGGGACGCCCGCGAGGTCATCGCCGACCTGATCCAGGCCGTTCAGAAGGAGCACAGCGAGGGCCACCAGGGCGACTACGCAGCCTGGTGGAAGGACCTCAACCGCTGGCGCGACACCTACCCCCTCGGCTACGACCTGCCCAGCGACGGCACCCTCTCCCCGCAACAGGTCATCGAGCGCATCGGCAAGCTCGCCCCCGAGGGCACGATCTTCACCGCCGGCGTCGGCCAGCACCAGATGTGGGCCGCCCACTTCATCCAGTACGAGAAGCCCGCCACCTGGCTGAACTCCGGCGGCGCCGGGACCATGGGATACGCCGTCCCCGCCGCCATGGGCGCCAAGGCCGGACAGCCCGACCGCACCGTCTGGGCCATCGACGGCGACGGCTGCTTCCAGATGACCAACCAGGAACTCACCACCTGCGCCCTGAACAACATCCCGATCAAGGTCGCCGTCATCAACAACGGCGCCCTCGGGATGGTCCGCCAGTGGCAGACCCTGTTCTACAACCAGCGCTACTCCAACACGGTCCTGCACTCCGGCCCCGACGACGTCAACACCGAGGCGCGCGGCACCCGCATCCCCGACTTCGTCAAGCTGTCCGAGGCGATGGGCTGCCACGCCATCCGCTGCGAGTCCCCCGACGACCTCGACAAGGTCATCGAAGAGGCCAACGCGATCAACGACCGCCCCGTCGTCATCGACTTCATCGTCCACGAGGACGCCATGGTCTGGCCCATGGTCGCCGCCGGCACCTCCAACGACGAGATCATGGCCGCCCTGAACGTCCGCCCCGACTTCGGCGACAACGAAGACGACTGAGAGAAGGCTTCAGCAGAACATGTCCAAGCACACGCTCTCCGTCCTGGTCGAGAACAAGCCCGGCATCCTCGCCCGGATCGCCGCCCTCTTCTCCCGCCGAGGCTTCAACATCGACTCCCTCGCCGTCGGAGTCACCGAGCACGCCGACATCTCCCGCATCACCATCGTCGTGAGCGTCGACGCACTCCCCCTGGAACAGGTCACCAAGCAGCTCAACAAGCTCGTCGAGGTCCTGAAGATCGTCGAACTGGAACCCGCACAGGCCGTCCACCGCGAACTCGTTCTGGTGAAGGTCCGAGCGGACAACGAGACCCGCTCCCAGATCGTCGAGATCGTCCAGCTGTTCCGCGCCAAGACCGTCGACGTCTCCCCGGAGGCCGTCACCATCGAGGCGACCGGCGGCGCCGACAAGCTCGGCGCCATGCTGAAGATGCTGGAACCCTTCGGCATCAAGGAACTCGTCCAGTCCGGCACGATCGCCATCGGCCGCGGCGCCCGCTCCATCACGGACCGCTCCCTGCGCGCCCTCGACCGCAGCGCGTAATCCGTATACCGAGACCCGAAAACTTCCTCCCGCCCCGCCGTCATACGGTGGGGTGGGACGCACCACCCGTACTCAAGGAGAGAACCCAAAGTGGCCGAGCTGTTCTACGACGCCGACGCCGACCTGTCCATCATCCAGGGCCGCAAGGTCGCGGTCATCGGCTACGGCAGCCAGGGCCACGCCCACGCGCTGTCCCTGCGCGACTCGGGCGTGGACGTCCGCGTCGGCCTGCACGAGGGCTCCAAGTCCAAGGCCAAGGCCGAGGAGCAGGGCCTGCGCGTGGTGAGCCCGGCGGAGGCCGCCGCCGAGGCCGACCTCATCATGATCCTGATCCCGGACCCGATCCAGGCCAAGGTCTACGAGGAGTCCATCGCGCCGAACCTGAAGGACGGCGACGCGCTGTTCTTCGCCCACGGCTTCAACATCCGCTTCGGCTTCATCAAGGCCCCCGAGGGCGTCGACGTCGCCCTCGTCGCCCCCAAGGGCCCGGGCCACCTCGTCCGCCGCCAGTACGAGGAAGGCCGTGGCGTCCCCGCCATCGCCGCCGTCGAGAAGGACGCCACCGGAGGCGCGTTCGCGCTGGCGCTCTCCTACGCCAAGGCCATCGGCGGCACCCGCGCCGGCGTGATCAAGACGACCTTCACCGAGGAGACCGAGACCGACCTGTTCGGTGAGCAGGCCGTCCTCTGCGGTGGCACGTCCGCCCTGGTCAAGGCCGGTTTCGAGACGCTCGTCGAGGCCGGGTACCAGCCCGAGATCGCCTACTTCGAGTGCCTGCACGAGCTGAAGCTCATCGTCGACCTGATGTACGAGGGCGGCCTGGAGAAGATGCGCTGGTCCGTCTCCGAGACCGCCGAGTGGGGCGACTACGTCACCGGCCCCCGCATCATCACGGACGCCACCAAGGCCGAGATGAAGCAGGTCCTCGCCGAGATCCAGGACGGCACCTTCGCCCAGAACTGGATGGACGAGTACCACGGCGGCCTGAAGAAGTACAACGAGTACAAGGACGCCGACTCCGAGCACCTGCTGGAGACCACCGGCAAGCAGCTCCGCAAGCTGATGAGCTGGGTGAACGAGGAGGCGTGAGCCTCCGCCCGGGGGGCCGACGTGACGTGCGTCGGCCCCCCGGGCCGTAAATCGCCGGAGGCGACTTCGACACCACCCGGCGCCATTACACTGCTGCACAACACGCGTCAGGCCCACAGAGTCGTGCGTCTTCCGCGGTAGCCCCTCCTCCGCCTGCGGTCGCCGGGACGGCCGTCCGCACGCACTGGACCTGTGAGGACTCACGTGAGCTCGAAACCTGTCGTACTCATCGCTGAAGAGCTGTCGCCCGCCACTGTGGACGCGCTCGGCCCCGACTTCGAGATCCGGCACTGCAACGGCGCGGACCGAGCCGAGCTGCTCCCCGCCATCGCGGACGTCGACGCGATCCTGATCCGTTCCGCGACCAAGGTCGACGCGGAGGCCATCGCCGCCGCGCACAAGCTGAAGGTCGTCGCGCGCGCCGGGGTCGGCCTCGACAACGTCGACGTCTCCGCCGCCACCAAGGCCGGCGTGATGGTCGTCAACGCGCCCACCTCCAACATCGTCACCGCCGCCGAACTCGCGTGCGGGCTGCTGCTCGCCAGCGCGCGGCACATCCCGCAGGCCAACGCCGCGCTGAAGAACGGCGAGTGGAAGCGCAGCAAGTACACGGGCGTGGAGCTGGCCGAGAAGACGCTGGGTGTCGTGGGGCTCGGGCGGATCGGTGCGCTCGTCGCCCAGCGGATGTCCGCGTTCGGGATGAAGGTCGTCGCCTACGACCCCTACATCCAGCCGGCGCGCGCCGCCCAGATGGGCGTCAAGGTCCTGACGCTGGACGAGCTGCTCGAAGTCTCCGACTTCATCACCGTCCACCTTCCCAAGACCCCCGAGACCGTCGGGCTCATCGGGGACGAGGCGCTGCGCAAGGTCAAGCCGACCGTGCGGATCGTCAACGCCGCGCGCGGGGGGATCGTCGACGAGGAGGCGCTGTACTCGGCGCTGAAGGAAGGGCGCGTCGCGGGAGCCGGGCTCGACGTGTACGCCAAGGAGCCGTGCACCGACTCCCCCCTCTTCGAGTTCGACCAGGTGGTGGCGACCCCGCACCTCGGTGCTTCCACCGACGAGGCTCAGGAGAAGGCCGGTATCGCCGTCGCGAAGTCGGTCCGCCTGGCGCTCGCCGGTGAGCTCGTTCCCGACGCGGTCAACGTCCAGGGCGGGGTCATCGCCGAGGACGTCAAGCCGGGGCTGCCCCTCGCGGAGCGGCTCGGGCGGATCTTCACCGCGCTCGCCGGTGAGGTTGCCGTCCGGCTCGACGTCGAGGTGTACGGGGAGATCACCCAGCACGATGTGAAGGTGCTGGAGCTGTCCGCCCTCAAGGGTGTCTTCGAGGACGTCGTCGACGAGACCGTGTCCTACGTCAACGCGCCTCTCTTCGCCCAGGAGCGGGGTGTCGAGGTCCGCCTCACGACCAGCTCCGAGGCGACGGACCACCGCAACGTCGTGACCGTCCGGGGGACCCTGGCGGACGGCGAGGAGGTGTCCGTCTCCGGGACGCTCGCCGGCACCAAGAACGTCCAGAAGATCGTCGCCGTCGGTGAGTACGACGTGGACCTCGCCGTCGCCGATCACCTGGTCGTCCTGAAGTACGAGGACCGTCCCGGCGTCGTCGGCACCGTCGGGCGCATCTTCGGCGAGGCCGGCATCAACATCGCCGGCATGCAGGTCGCTCGCGCTGCCGCCGGGGGCGAGGCGTTGGCGGTCCTCACCGTGGACGAGGCTGTCGCCGCGGGCGTCCTGACGGAGGTCGCCGAGGAGATCGGGGCGACGTCGGCCCGTGCGGTGAACTTGGTCTGAGGTTTGGCCCACCCACCCACCCGTTTGCTGTCGGTTGGGGGGTGAGCGTCGAAAAGCGTTGGGGCGGGCCGAGTTTTCCGGGCCCGCCCCTTCGTGTTCGCCTCCGGCGGGGGGTGGTGGGTTGCCGCCGGCTGCGGGCTGCGGGCCGTGTGTGGCTGGTCGCGCAGTTCCCCGCGCCCCTTGGGGGTGGTTGCTGTCGGGGGTCCGGTGCGGGTGGTGTGTGGCTGATCGCGCAGTTCCCCGCGCCCCTGAGGGGGGTGCTGCCGGGGGGCTCCCATCGGGTGTGTGACGCAGCCCGTGGGCAGCCATGGCGTTGGACGGCGGCTATTGGTGGGCGCGGGGTTCCGCCGAGTGGGCGCGATTAGCCGTGGCGGTGGGTGGGCTGGTGTTGTTTGTTCGATGCGGGGTGAGTGGTGGTCTTTTAGGGGCGCGGGGAACTGCGCGATCAGCCACGGTGGTGCGGCAGTGGCTCACGCGCGGAAGCTCCCACGGCGGTGGGTGGACTGGCGTTGTTCATCCAACGCGGGGTGAGTAGTGGTCTTTTAGGGGCGCGGGGCTGCGCGTGGGCGCGATCAGCCACGGCGGCGCAGCAGTAGCCCACCGGCCGAAGCTCCCACCAACACCACGGCCCCGGCAAGCGCAGCCCCCTGCATTCCGGACGTGAACGCTTCCCTTGCGGTCACGGCCAACCCCGGCACCCGGTCGGCGACGGACAGTGCCCCGCCCAGCGTCTCTCGGGCGACCCCCGGAGCTGAACTCGGCATTTCGTGGCGGTAGATGGCGGTGCCGATGGAGCCGAGGACGGCCATGCCCATCGCCCCGCCGAACTCGGAGCCGGTCTCCAGGAGGGAGGCCGCGGATCCGGCCCGTTCCACCGGGGCGGAGCCCACCGCGAGGTCGGTCATGAGGGAGAGGACGGCGACGATGCCGGAGGACAGCACGCCGCAGGCGGTGAGGACGAGCCAGAGGGAGTCGGTGCCGGCGAGGGCGAGCATGGCGTAGCCGATCGCGGCTACCAGGAACCCAGTGGTCACGACGTACGCGCGGTCAACGCCCTTGTGGACGGCGTTGGTTGCGAGGGGGGCGGTGGCGCCGATGGGGACGGCCGGCAACAGGGCCCACAGGGACGCTTCCAACGCGCTTTTGCCGAGGACTGATTGGAGGTACTGGGTGGTGAAGAAGGCGGACCCCATCATTCCGAACGTGGCGACGAGGTTGAGACCGAGGGCGACCCCGAAGCCGCGGCCCCGGAACAACGCCGGGGAGATCATGGGGTGTTCGGCACGCCGCTGCCGTCGTACGAACAGCACCGCGAAGCACAGTCCGACTCCGATGGACAGCACGTACGTCCACTGGACCCCCTCGGACGGAATCTCCTTCAGCCCGTAGACGACGGGCAGCACGGCGGCCATGGACAGCGGAACGCTCACCCAGTCGAACGCCCCCGGCGAGGGATCGCGGGACTCGGGCAGCAGCACCGGCCCGAGCAGCAACAGCAGTGCCATCGCAGGCAGGTTGACGAGAAACACGGACCCCCACCAGAAGTACTGGACGAGCACACCGCTCATGACGGACCCGAGGGCGACCCCGGCGGTCATCACGCTGGACCACAGCCCGATCGCGGTGGCCCGCTGAGCGGGGTCGGTGAACATCGTCCGGACGAGCGCCATGGTGGACGGCATGAGGGTCGCCCCACCGACCCCCAACAACGCCCGCGCGGCGATCAACGTCTCGGCGGAGTGCGCGTACGCGGCCAGCAAGGAGGCCGCCCCGAACGCCACCGCCCCGAACAGCAGCAGCCGGCGCCGCCCGATCCGGTCCCCGAGGGACCCCATGGTCATGAGGAGCCCGGCGAGGACGAACGCGTAGATGTCGAAGATCCAGAGCTGCTGAATCCCGCTGGGCTCCAGATCCGCGCTGATCGCGGGCACGGCGAAGTAGAGGACGGACACGTCCATGGAGACCAGCAGCAGCGGCAGCATCAGAACGGCGAGAGCGGTCCACTCACGCCGTCCGGCACGGTTCACGTGCGTCGTCGAGTGCGTCATGCCGGGAAATATACAAGCGTATTAAACGCTTGTATAGGACGGGTGTGTAAGACGTCCGTATGGGACGTGTGTATGAATCGGCGCTAAGCTGGACTCATGGGTCACCGTGAAGATCTCCTGGAGGGCGCCAAACGCTGCCTCCTGGCAAAAGGCTTCGTCCGCACCACCGCCCGCGACCTCGTCAAGGAGTCCGGCACGAACCTCGCGTCGATCGGCTACCACTACGGCTCGAAGGACGCCCTGCTCGCCCAGGCGTACATCGCCCTCGTGGAGGGCATGGCGGACGGCTTCGAGGGCCTCGAACTCGCGGGCACGCCCGGCTCGTTGGAGCGTTTCGAGGCGGTGTGGACGAATATGGTGGCGACGATGAGCGGCCCCGGCTCCTTCTTGCGCCTCAGCATGGAGATCATCGTCATAGGTGACCAACTCCCGCAGGTGAGGGAGGAGTTGGCCAAGGCCCAGCGCGAGGGCTCACGCGGCTTCGTCGAACTCTTCACCGGCGTCCCGGAGGCCGAGGTGACGGACGAGACCACCGACACCCTCGGCCGCTTTTACTCCACGCTGATGCTGGGCCTGATCGCCCAGTGGACCTTCGACCCCAAGTCCGCACCGGACGCGAGCGCGTTGACGGAGGGGCTGCGCCGGCTCATGGACGCGGCGAACCCGAAGTGACCCGCCCGTCCCGCATCTCGACGACCCGGTCCGCGAAGTGCCGTACGACGGCGCGGTCGTGACAGATGAACAGGCAGCCGAGCCCCAGCTCGTCCCGTAGCTCGGCGAGCAGGTTCAACACCCCCGCCCGCACCGACGGGTCGAGCGCCGACACCGGCTCGTCCAGCACCAGCAGTCGCGGCTCGGAGGCCAACGCCCGCGCGATCCCCACGCGTTGACACTGCCCACCGGACAGTTCGTGCGGACGCCGCTTCGCGTGGGCCGGGTTCAGTCCGACCCGCTCCAGCAGCTCGGCCACTTGCCGCGGCCCGCTCTCCGTATCCCACCTCCCCTGCACCTTCAACGGCTCGGCGACGGCGTCCCGGACCCGCTGCCGAGGGCTGAGCGAGCCGTAGGGATCCTGGAATACGGGCTGTATCCGACGCCGCACCGACCGCAGCTCACGCTCCGCGAGCCCCGTCAACTCCCGCCCCTCGAACCACACTTCACCGGAGGCTGGCCTTCTCAGCTGGAGCACGGCCAGCGCGGTCGACGACTTCCCGCATCCACTGGGCCCGTCCAGCGCGAGCGTCTCGCCGGGGGAGAGGGTGAAGGAGACCCCGTCCACGGCGGTGGCGTCGCCGTAGCGGACGACGAGGTCGCGGACGTCCAGCAAGGGCTGATTCACAGACTCTCCCAGTGATGACACGCCACCATCCGCCCGTCCGCCTCCCGAAGCCCAGGCTCCTCCACCCGGCACACCTCCGTCGCGAAGCGACAACGCGGCGCGAACGCGCACCCCGCCGGAATCGCCCCCGGCAACGGCGCCTCACCGGCGAGCACCGGCAGCAGCTTCGGCCCACCCGGCCGAGGCAGCGAGGCCAGCAGCCCAGCCGTATAGGGCGCCCGAGGCTCCTCCAACACCCGCTCCACAGGCCCGACTTCGACCACCCGCCCGGCATACATCACCACCACCCGGTCGGCATGCCGCCGCACCGCCTCCACATCGTGCGTGACCAGCACCAGCGCCCCCGGCCGGGCCCGCAGCAGCCCCAGCACCAACTCCCGCCGCTCCTCGTCCAACGCGGTCGTCGGCTCGTCCGCCACCAGGATCTCCGGCTCATTGACCGTCGCCATCGCGACAACCGCCCGCTGCCGCATCCCCCCGGAGTATTCATGCGGATAGGCCCGAGCCCTCCGCGCGGCGTCCGGAATCCCCACCCGCTCCAACGCGGCGACAGCCGCCGCCCGCGCCGCCCTCCGCGACACCCGCCGCACCGACCGTACGGCAGCCGCGAGTTGATCCCCGACGGGATGCACCGGCGACAACGCCGACAGCGCGTCCTGCGGAACCAACGCGATACGACGACCCCGCTGCCCCGACAGATCCGGCTCCACGACCCCACCGCACACCGCCTCCCTCGGCAACATCCCGAGCAACGCCCGAGCCGTGAGCGACTTCCCGGCCCCCGACTCCCCGACGATCGCGAGGACTTCACCAGGCCGGACATCGAAGGAGATGCCCCGGACGGCCTCGACTCCGTCGAAGGAGACGCGGAGGTCGCGGACGGAGAGCAGCGGGACGACGCCGTCGGCCTTCTCCGGCGCAGCTTCTCCAACTAGCGTCACGTTCCTGAACTCCCCCTCATGGCAAGACACTTCAGCACCCGCCACGTCCGTACCCACTCCTTCCTCACGCCGCAAGAGACACCCCCGCATCCGCCCGCCCCTTCCGCCCCTCCAGGAACGCCGCCCCCGACACCGCGAGCCCCGCCAGGACAGCCAGTGCCACCGCCGGAGCCAGCGCGGCCCAGGGGGCCCGTTCCATGTACGCCCGCGACTCGTCGAGCAGCAACCCCCACTCGGGGGCCGGGGGTTGGGCGCCCAGTCCGAGGAAGCCGAGGGAGGCGAGGGCCAGTGCGATGCCCGGTAGTCGTAGCAGTGCGTGCCGGGCGACGGGGCCCGCGACCGTGGGCAGGACGTGCCGGGTGAGGATCCACAACGGGGTTGCTCCGATGGCGCGTTGGGCGGTGAGGAACGCCGACGCCCGTACCTCCTGCACCAGCGCGGCGGTGTGCGCGGCCAGCGCGGGCCAGGAGAGCAGGGCGACCGCCAGTGCCGCACCGCCCGTTCCGGGCCCGGTCGCGGCGGCGACCAGGATGCCGACGACGACCGGCGGCAGGGCGTTGGCGATGTCCGAGGCACCGGCCGCGACGCCGGGCAGGAAACCGAGGGCGAGCCCGACGGCCAGCCCCAGCAGGCACACGGCGGCGGCCGTCCCGACCGTCGTCGCGGCCCCGTGCCCGAGGCGGGCCAGCACATCCCGGCCCAGCCCGTCCGTCCCCAGCGGATGCCCCCAACTCGGCGCGGCGAGACGCTCGTTCGTGCGCACGGCGTACGGGTCCCGCAACAACCCCCACCCGATCGTCACCGCGAGCAGCGTGAACAGCGACACCGGTACGGCGACCGGCACCCGCACCGGACGCGGCGGCGGCAGCGCGAGCGACGCGTCCCGCAGGGCCGGTCCGAGCAGTCGGC
>NZ_JBTYMC010000225.1:0-11008 GCF_054880855.1 Streptomyces sp. S6
GTGTCGGCGGCGGCCTTCGCCGGGGCGCTGGCGGCGGGCGCGCTGGTGTTCGCCCTCGGACAGCGCCGGGGACGGCTCGCACCGACCCGGCTGGTGCTGGCCGGCGTCGCCGTGGGGTACGTGTTCCTCTCCGCGACCAGTTACGTCCAGCTCCAGGCGACCCCGACCGAACTGCGGACGGTCATGTTCTGGATGCTGGGCAGCGTGGCCGGCGCGAAGTGGGAGCAGGTGCCGACGGTCACCGTCGTCGTCCTCGCGACGACCGTCCTGCTCAGCCTCTTCGGACGGCGCCTCAACGCCCTGCTGGCCGGCGACGAGTCCGCGACCGCGCTCGGCGTCGACGTCAACCGACTGCGCGCGGCCCTGCTCGTGCTGAGCGCGCTCCTCACCGGGACCGTCATCGCCGTCGCCGGTTCGATCGGCTTCGTCGGCCTGATGATCCCGCACCTCGTGCGCCTCACCGTCGGCGCCGACCACCGCAGGCTGCTGCCGCTGACGGCGCTGCTCGGCGCCCTCTACCTGGTCCTCGTCGACCTCCTCTCCCGCACCCTCGACCGCCCCAACGAGATGCCGCTGGGGATCCTCACCGCGCTCCTCGGAGCCCCCTTCTTCCTGTGGCTGCTGCGCCGCAACAAGGGCCTGGACTCGTGAAACTGACCGTCGACCACCTCCACGTCACCCTCGACGGCAACCCCGTCCTGCGCGACGTGAGCCTCGAAGCACGCAAGGGCGACATCGTCGGCCTCGCCGGCCCCAACGGCAGCGGGAAGTCCACCCTGCTGCGCACCGTCTACCGCTCCCTGCGCCCGGCGGACGGCGTGGTCCGGGTGGGGGAGGACGACGTGTGGGCGCTGTCCCCGCGTGCCGCCGCCCGCCGGACCGCCGCCGTCCTCCAGGACTCCGGCGGCAACACCACCGGCCTGACCGTCGCCGAGATCGTCGCCCTCGGCCGTTCCCCCCACCACGGCCTGCTCGGCCGCGACAACGCCGAGGACGACCGTGTTGTCGCCGGCGCCATCGACCGCTGCGGTGTACGTCCTCTCGCCGGCCGGGACTACGCCTCCCTGTCCGGCGGGGAACGTCAACGGGTGCTGCTGGCAAGGGCGTTGGCGCAGGAGCCGGAGCTGCTCGTGCTCGACGAACTCACCAACCACCTCGACATCCGGGCGCGCTTCGAACTCCTCGAACTGGTCCGCGCGAGCGGGGTCACCACCCTCGCGGTCCTGCACGACCTCGACCTCGCGGCACGGCTCTGCGACCACCTCGTCGTCCTGCACGAGGGGCGTGTGGTGACGGCCGGTCCGGTGCTCGACGTCCTGACCCCCGAGGTCCTCGCCGGGGTCTTCGGTGTGCGGGCGCGGACCGAGCGGCATGCGGACGGGGTCGTGCGGATCGTCTACGCGGCGCGGCCGTTGTGTGACTGACGTGCGGCCGATGTAGTCGAAGCGCTTCGACGAAAAAGTTTAATTGTGAAGGGAATATGCATTCCTGCGCAGAGTCTTGCTGCTCAGGCGCTCGCTCATTAATGTCCGCTGACGCAAGCGCTTCGACGAAACGTATCTGAAACAGTCCGACGCCGTCCTTGGAGGGACACATGAGATGGCAAGCCTTCAAAGCCGCAGGCAGCAAGTCGGCAGGGTTCGGCCGACTGGCCGTCATCGGCGCGGTGATCGCCGGGTTCCTGAGCTTCGCGGCCCCGGCGCAGGCCGCGGTGTACAACACGTGTGACCAGTGGGGGTCGTACACCCAGGGCACGTGGACGGTCTACAACAACATCTGGGGTGAGAACCACGGCCCGCAGTGCCTGACCGTCGACAGCATCAAGTCCTGGCACGTCGACGCCAACCACACCGGCGGCGGCATCAAGACCTACCCGAACACCGGGGTCCGGCCCCAGACCCCGCTGTCGCAGCTGAACTCGGCGGGCTTCTGGTACAACACGTCGTCGGCTCCCGTCTCCGGCAGCGACCACTGGAACTGGACGAGCGACCTCTGGTCGACCAACAATCAGGACGAGATCATGGTCTTCACCAGCTGGACCGGGCGCACCGGCGGCTGGGGCAAGCAGATCGCGTCCAACGTGACCATCGGCGGCATCCTGTACTCCGAGGTCTGGCAGGCCGACCCCGGCTGGAACGTCCTCCAGCTCATCCCCGCCCAGCAGACCAACACCGGCAGCATCGACGCCTCGGCCGTCTGGCGCTGGGCCGCCTCGTGGAACCTCCTGCGCAACACCACCTTCGACACGATGCAGTTCGGTCTTGAGATCACCTCGACCAGCGGCGTGCAGAAGCGGTACTCCCTCAACTCCTACAGCGCCTGGTGGAACAACACCTCCGGCGGCGGATCGAGCATCTAGCCGTGTGACGGCGGTGCGCTCCGTCCCTGACACCGGAGTGACACCCCGACGCGGACCTTTCCGCCGGGCCCTGATCCAGAGGGTCCGGCGGCGAGGTCCGTTTCGCGTGGGGGCGAGGTGGGGCGGGATGTGCCGGTCACGACGACTTGAGGCGCTCCGGAGTCGGAGTGAAGTGACCGGCGGCGACGCGGTAGACCGAGCGGCGGCCGGTTCTGCGCCACACCCGGCGAAGGACGTAGACCAGTTTCGGGTTGTGCTCCTCGATCTGGTCGACGGCGCGGGCGATCAGCTGCTCCCACTCGTCGTCCGGGGCGGGGTCCGTGCTGTCGTCGACGGCGTGCTCGAACCGTGCGTGCAGGTGCGCGAGCCGGGCCCGGTCCGGGAACTCGGCGCGGGAGAAGGCGATGCACAGCACGCCCGTCCAGTAGCACTTCACGGCGTGCTTCTGCTGGTCGCTCGGGAGGCGGCTCGCGATCTGCTCCATCGCGTGGAGCGAGGTGATCAGGTGCAGGGCGATGAAGTCGCCGGGCATCGCCAGGTACCAGAGGGTGACGGCGTAGTACAGCTGCTCCCAGCTCTCGGCGGCCTCCTGGTCCTCGACCCAGGCGGGGGTCCCGTAGATCAACGGGTGCCCCTCGCCCAGCACGCAGGCGATCCGGTACTGAAGCCCCGCCAGCTCGGGATGGATCTCCGCCTTCGCGGGGGACTCCGGAGCGGCGATCAGCTCCTCCGCCCACCGCCGGAGGGTTTCGTGATCGCGCTCCCACTCGCCCGCGACGCGCAGCAGGGAGTCCACCGCACGCCGGTCCCCCGGGCCGCCGTCCCGGACGGGGGCCGTCCGTTCCGGATGGCAGGAGACGTGGGCGAACGCCATGTAGGCGAGGCCCTCGATCGTCATCCAGCGGTGGCGCGCGTCCAGCGCCCAGCCCAGGTGGATGGTGGCGTGGGTGAAGGCGCCGACCCAGCCGGGCAGCAGCCTCGGCACATGGCGCCTCAGGAGTTCGTCGAGGCCCAGCTCCTTCTCCCGCCGGTCGAAGAACTCGCAGTAGTCCGCGAAGCCGGCGCGGGCGCCGATGAGGGACTCCCAGTTCTCCTCGCGGACGGAGTGCTCCGAGACCCTGGCCGGCTCCAGGGGGTAGCCGTACGGCGTGAGCGTGGTGTAGTCGCGGTAGTAAGCCTCCGTCGTCGCCGGCGACGCGCCGAGCCCGGTCAGCGCGATGACCGCGTGCTTGGCGTGGTTGCTGAGGTGTCTCGCGGACGGCAGCAGCCGGTCGTCCGGGAAGGCCGGACCGGTCAGGCCGGGGTCGCTGTTGAACTCGATGTAGTGGGTCCGGTCGTTCAGCAGGTGGTCGACCGTCGAGAAGTCGGTCATGTCGTCCGGGCTCACTTCGCCTCGTCGTCGGCCGCCTGAAGCCAGGACAGATAGCGCTCACCGGTGTCGGGGAAGAGCGTCACGACCGTCCTGCCCGCGTACTCGGGCCGCGCGACGAGCGTCCGGCACGCGTGCGCGGCGGCGCCGGAGGAGACGCCGACGAGCAGGCCCGCCGTCCGGGCGAGCCGGCGTGCGCCCGCGAAGGCGTCGTCGTCGGAGACGGTCAGCACCTCGTCGATCACCTCGGGGTCCGTGGTGGACGCGACGAATCCGCCGTTGAGGCCGGGGATGCGGTGCGGCCCGCCCCAGCCCTGGCTGAGCACCGGTGAGCGTTCCGGTTCGACCGCCACCACCTGGATCGCCGGGTTCTGCTCCTTGAGGTAGCGGGCGGTGCCGGACAGGGTGCCGCCGGTGCCGATCCCGCAGACGAACACGTCGACGGTGCCGTCGGTGTCCTGCCAGATCTCCGGCCCCGTGGTGGCGTGGTGCGCCCGCACGTTGTCCGGGTTCTCGTGCTGGCGGGCGAACCAGGAGCCGGGCCGCTCGCGGTGGATCTCCTCGGCCTTCTCGACCGCGGCGATGTACCCGTTCTCGTGCGGGGTCGTCACGATCTCGGCGCCGAACGCGCGTAACAGTTGGACGCGTTCGGTGGTCGCGTTGTCCGGCAGCACGATCACGCACCGGTATCCGCGGGCCGCGCACAGGGCGGCCAGCGAGATGCCGGTGTTGCCGGAGGTCGCCTCCACGACGGTGCCCTCGCCCCGGCGCAGCAGTCCGCGCTCCTCGGCGGCGTCCATCATGTGGAGAGCGGCGCGGTCCTTGACGCTGGACAGCGGGTTGGTCATCTCCAGCTTGGCGTAGACGGTGGTGCCGCTGTCGGCGGCCCCGAGGTCGAGCCGGACCAGCGGAGTGCCGCCGATCAGCTGGTCGAGGGAGGTGGCGAGCGGTCGCTTGGTCGATGTCAGCACGGTGCCTCTTTCAGAAGGGGGAGGAAGGTGGGGTCACCAGACGGGAAAGGCGACGGGCGTACGGCCCTGCTGGTGCAGGACGCGGCGGGGGCGGCGGCGCTGGGGTTCGGCGGTGGGGGCCAGGACACGCGCGCTGTCGGGCACGTCGCGGATGACCAGCGCCTGTGCGCCGATCACCGCGTCCGAGCCGACGGTGATCGCACCCAGCAGGGTGGCGTTGGCGCCGATCACCACCCGGTCACCCACCGCGGGGTGCCTGCGCGACCCCGCGGGCCGCTCCTGGTCGTGCCACCAGCCGACCGAACCCAGCGTCACCTGGTGGAAGATGGTGACGTCGTCGCCGATGACCGCGGTCTCGCCGACGACCACACCGGTGCCGTGGTCGACGAAGAACCGGCGGCCGATCCGGGCGCCGGGATGGATCTCGATCCCGCCCGACACCACTCTGGCCACCACGGACAGGAGCCGGGCCGACCGGCGCAGCCCGCGCCGGTGCATCCGGTGCGCCACCCGGTACCCCCAGACGGCCGGCACCGCCGGGTGCAGCAGCGCCTCCGCCCGGGACAGCATCGAGGGGTCACGCTCCCGGATCATGTCCAGGTCGGCCAGGGCCGCGCGGTACAGCCTGCGGGCCCCCATCACGAAGTCCTCGACAGCGTGGCTCCACCGCGCCGCCGCGTGACACGGTTCTCCGCGAAGGCGACGCCCGCGAGCACGACCAGACCGCCCACGACCAGGTTCCAGGTCGCCGGCTCGCCCAGCAGGACGACGCCGAGCAGCACGGCGAACACCGGGACGACGTAGTTCACGGCGGACGCGGTACTGGCCCCCACGTCGCCGATGAGCCGGAAGTACAGCACGTAGGCCAGGCCGGTGCTGAGCACTCCGAGGCAGACGACACCGGCGGTGACCCTGCCGGTCAGCTCCGGGGTGTGCCAGGTCAGCAGCGGGGTGACGGCGGCCAGGAGCACGGCGGCGGCCAGGAGCTGCGAGCCGGCCAGTGCCAGCGGGGCGAGACCCTTGGGGGACAGGAACCTGCGGACGTACACGAACCCGCAGGCGTAGCTCAGCGCGGCCCCGACACAGGCCAGCTGACCGCCGAGGGAGCCGCCCGAGGCGGACCACGGACTCATGACGAGCACCACCCCGAGAAAGCCGGCGACCAGGCCGGCCGCCTTGCGCGCGGTGGCCCGCTCGGTGGACAGCGCGGCGGTGGCCAGGGCCAGGGTGAGGAGCGGCGTGATACCGATCAGCACCCCGGCGAGGCCCGCGTCGACGGTCTGTTCACCGTAGGAGATCAGGAGGAAGGGGACGACGTTGCCGAGCAGGGCCGCCGCGGCCACGTGGCCCCAGGTCTCGCCGGAGCGGGGCAGGGGCACCTTGCGTACCGCCGCCACCGCCATCAGCACGGCGGAGCCCAGGACGAGTCGGGCCAGCACGAGCTGACCTGGGGTCAGCCCCTCCAGCGAGACCTTGATCAGCATGAAGCTACTGCCCCAGAGCAGGGCCAGTGACAGAAACCGGACTGAGGACGCGTGGGTCATGACACCTTGCCTTCGTGGACGGTCGTTTCACGTTCCTCGTGTTCAGTACCTCGGTGACTTGTGCAGCAGCTCTTTGCGGCCGGTGATCTCCGGAACGTAGACCTGCTCGTTCCAGTTCTCCTTCTCGACCGGTTCCAGGGCGATCGAGATGACGTCCTCGTCGCAGCTGAACGCGCCCTGGACGAGCTTGGACACCGCCGTGACCAGCTCGGCCTGCCGTTCCGAGGGGAGCGTGTCCGAGAAGAACTTGATGTTGACGTGCGGCAAGATGATCTCCCTTTTCACCGTGTTCAGGCGACTTCGGACCGCTTCGGCCAGCTCGTCGACGTCCGGCTCCCGGAGCATGCTGTAGTGGTCGGCGGCCAGGTCGACGACGGACGGCTGAGCGGCGGAGTACCCGGCGCTGTTCTCGATGAACGAGTAGTCGTCGCCGGTGGCCTTGAAGATCGTGACGGGGGCGCTGATGTGCCGCTTCGCCAGTTCGTGGAACTCGTACTCGAAGGAATAGGTACGGTGCACCACCGAGGTGATCCGCTTCACGAGTGCGGCGTCCAGGGGCGGGAACGTGGCGCTGACATAGGCGGCGAAACTCTCGTCGTCGTGGGCGACCCGCAGGCATTCGCGCAGTTCGGGGCCGGTGATACGGCCCGCGAAGACGGAGAACAGGATCGTCAGGTACGCCTGGTCCCGGTAGTCGGCCTCACCCCCGTCCGCTTCGACCTCGGGTGAGCCGGGCGCGATCAGGAAGAGGTGCTCGACCCGTTCCCCGGCCTGTTCCAGCTGGTGGGCGGCCTCGAAGGCGACCCTGGCGCCGAACGAGTAGCCCCAGAGGGTGTAGGGCCCCTCGGGCTGGCGCCGGCGGATCTCCTCGACGTCCCGCGCGGCCATCTCCTCGATGGTGGGGTAGATCTCCTCACCGGGGTTGATGCCGTGTGCCTGAATCCCGTAGAAGGGGCGGCCGAGGCCGGCGCGGTCCGCCAGGAGCCGCAGGTTCATCGGGTATCCGCCGAGACCGGGCCAGCAGTAGACGGGGGGCTTCGCCGTCGCCGCGTTCAGGAGCACCAGCCGTGACGTGTCGTCGGCGGCCCCTCCTCGGACGCGCAGCGCCAGCTCCTCGACGGTGGGCGCCTCGAACAGCACCTGGAGCGGGAGGGAGCTGCCGAACTCCCGGTTGAGCCGGTTGATCAGGCCGACCGCGATCAGCGAGTTGCCGCCGGACGCGAAGAAATCGTCGTGCACCGAGATCGCGTCGCGCTTCAGGCCCGCCTTCCACAGCTCGGCGATCCGCCGTTCCGCAGTGGTCCTCGGGGCGACGAAGGGCCGGTCGTCCTGAGCGACCGCGGCTTCCGCCAGCCGTTCGAGGGCCGCGTGGTCGAGCTTCCCGTTCACCGTGGCGGGCAGCTTGTCCAGCACCACCACCCGGTTGGGGATCATGTAGTCGGGCAGGGAGTCGATCAGGTCGTCCCTGATCATCTCCGCCGGGCCCTTCATGTGGACCGTGTCCTCCTTCATGCCCTCGTCGCGGATCTGCTCGTCGCTGACCCGGCCGCCGACGAAGAAGTAGGACGGACCGACCGGCAGGCCGGCGCCGGCGAGGATGCTCTCGATCCGCTTCGCCGCGGGCAGGTCCGCGCCGGACTTCGAGCTGTAGCCGGAGGACATGAAACCGAGGTTCAGCCCGTTCATGGACAGGCGTTGGAGCGTCCGGCCGAGATCGATGTAGCGCCGCCAGTCCGCACCGGTCCTGCTGATCACCGAGATGCCGAACCGGGAACGCTCGTAGACCTGCTGGTTGATGGCGATGACGTGCTTGCGCAGGATCAACTCGTCGGAGACCAGGTCCAGTTCGCCGTGGCGGTACCGGTACTGGCCGGCCGGCAGCCCCTGGACGCCGCCCGGGTGCGCCTGCACGTAGAGGTCCACCGGGAGATCCACTGCGGCCGTGTGCGCGCCGATCTCGAAGCTGCCCAGGTAGTGGTCCTCGCCGGCGCACTCCAGGCTGTCCATGACGGCCGGGGTGTAGGCGCCGGCGACGACGGCCAGGCCGTGGCCGGGCAGGATCTTCTCGAACAGCCCGATGACATGCCCGGTCTCGATCTCCAGGACTTCCCGGACGTTGTTCTTGTAGACGGGTTCGATGGCCCGCCGCTTGCCCGCCGAGTGGACGAGGATCCGGGTGCCCGCGACAGCGTTGTCCTTCTCCCGGATCAGCACCAGCCGGTGGTCGACCGGGTGGTAGTAGTAGAAGCCCGGTGCCAGCCCGTCGACGCCGTCCAGTTCGAGGTACAGCTGGGTGGCGTACAGCGATCCCGGAGAGGCGTAGCCGTACTTCGGGAGCAGCCGCCGGTCGCTGAGGTGCCGGCCGAAGTAGCGCAGGATCTCGCCCAGTTCGGTGAGCGCGACCGTCCCCGCCTCGCGGGGCCGCACCTCGGTGGCCCGCTCCGCCAGCAGCTCCAGGAGGTCGGCCCGGGTGACCTCGCCGCCCTCGTAGAACCGGTAGGTCTTGCGCGCGAACGCCTGCCGGCGCTGCGCCGCCGCGCTGCCGTCCGGCAGGCCGACCGTGGCCTTGCCGTCGAGCTCCTCGGGGTCCCGGCAGCCGGTGTCGGCCAACTGGGCACGCACCTGGAGCCGGCTGCTCTTGGACTGGTGGTGTGCGCCGTGGTTGCCCTGGTCCATCAGGGCGGCTTCCTTGGGGTCGAGTTCCACCAGCGAGATGAGGTTCTGGAATCCGGTGCGCGGGTCGTCGCGGACCACCACCGCCGCGTTCCTGACCCAGTCGTGGTTCTCGATCGAAAGCCTGATCTCGTCGAGTTCGACCCGGAAACCCCGGAGCTTCACCTGATTGTCGACGCGCCCCACGAACTGCACCGTGCCGTCGGAGTTCCAGTGGGCGAGATCACCACTGCGGAACAAACGGGTGCCCGGCACGAACGGATTGTTCACGAACCGTTCAGCGGTCAGCTCCGGCCGGTGCAGATATCCACGCGCCAACTGCGCGCCACCTATGTAAAGTTCGCCGATCTCACCTGGTTCGACCGGGTTCATTTCCGCGTCGAGGATGTGGTATTGCACATGGTGGACCGGAACACCGATCGAGATCGCGTCCGGGCCCTCCTCGATCGCGGCCGGATCCACGGTGTGCGCCGAGGCGTTGATGGTGCACTCCGTCGGACCGTACAGATTGATCAGCTCGCAGCCGGGTAATAATCCGACGCATTGCGCGGCGAGTCCCTTCGACAGCGTCTCGCCGCCGCTGAAAATCTGCGTGAGAGACGTGCACGCGGCGAACTCGTCCGTGCCCACGAGCGCGTGTAGCAGCGTGGGGACGCATTGCAGCGTGGTGACGTCGTGCCGGACGATCGTCTCGATCAGCCGCTCGACGTCCCGGTATATTCCGGGATCCCCCATCACGACTTTGCCGCCGAGAGCCGAGGCCAGGATTTCCCACTGCGCCGCGTCGAAACTCAGAGGGGTTTTCTGTAGCACGGATTTCCCGCTGTCCATGCCCTGTGCGGCGGCCAGCCACCGCATCTGATTGACGACGCCGCCGTGTTCGATCATCACCCCTTTCGGCTTTCCCGTGCTGCCGGAGGTGTAGATGACGTACGCCAGATCGTCCGGACCGGGCGCGGGGGGCTCGCGCCTGCTCCCCCTCGGGTGCAGCCGGGTGAAGGCGGCCACGTCGTCCATGGTGACGACCGAGGTCCCCCTCGGCACGAGCGTGGCCAGCCGCGATGCGAACTCCCGTTGGGAGAGGACGACTTCGGTGCCCGAGTCCTCGATCATGTAACGGAGCCGGTCGTCGGGGTACTCCGGGGACAGGGGCAGGTATGCCGCGCCGGACGACAGGATGCCCCAGACGCCCACCGCCAGTTCGAGCGAGGGCTCGACGAATATACCGACGTACGACTCCGGCGCCACCCCGAGATCGTGCAGGCAGGCCGCCAAGTCCGAGCTCTGTTCCACGAGTTCGCGATAGGTGAGGGATTCGTCGTCCTGGACGACAGCTGTGCGGTGCGGGTGCGAACGAGCGTGTTCCCGAAGCAGATCGAGCACCGTGGTACGCATGGCTTCTCTCTCTCATGTGCGGAAAACGGGCAGGTTCCACCGTCGGAGCGGCTCCCCGAGGTGTCGGGCTATCGATGGATGTGGTGTGAATATGGGCAGCACGCGGCCCGAGCCGGAAGTGTTTCGGATTTCCGGCATGCGGGTGGGAGCGCTTTGGGCGCTCGGGTCTGGCTGGTCAGCTGAGAGTCGGAGCCGGCAGCTCGAAGATCGGCGTGAACAGAGGGCGGGATATTGCCCCGGAGGCAAGTCAGGGCCTCGGTGCGGAAAGGTTCACCGGTCGGCGGGGTGATTTTTCTGCGTGCGTCCCTGGCTGGCGGTCAATTCAAGCTGTGCGGAGCATCCGGACTCAAGAAGTCCCCTCTCGCGGGGTGAGGTTTTGTAACCGATCATCAAGCTAATGAAGCGGCGACTGACCCGTCAACACCGGAACCGGAACCCGGCTCCGATACGTGTCCGAAACCCGTCCTGTGAGGCCTCATTATCCGCTCCGGCGGATTGCTCGGCCTGGGATCCGAAGGCGTCCATGGCGTCGCGCACCCGCTCCGGACCGGCGAGCGGAATCGGTGGCCGCCGCTCGTTCGCCGTCGGCGCGGGGTTCGTCCGGCCGTGCCGCCGAACGCATCGCCGCGAGCGCCCTCTCGCCCGCCATCGGCGGGCGGGGACGGGGGTGCGGGCCACCCGTGGCGCACCGGAGCCC
>NZ_JBTYMC010000226.1:0-10955 GCF_054880855.1 Streptomyces sp. S6
CCAGCAGGACCGCCGCCGCGTGCTGCTGGCGGGCCAACTGCACCAGCGCGTCCTCCCGGGCAGGGTCGCCGCGCGTCGCGCACACCAGGCTCAGTCGGCCCCGGTCGGCGGCCTCCTGCTCCACCCCGGCCGCGACATGCGCCAGCGACGGGCCGGTGATGTCCTTCACGACCAGCGCGATCGGGCCCGCGACCTGTCCCGACAGGGCCTTGGCGTGCACGTTCACCACGTAGTGCAGCGCGTCCACTGCCTCCATCACGCGTCTGCGGGTCTCCACCGACACCGGGTAGTCACCCGCGAGCGTGCGCGACACGGTCGCCACGGAGACGCCCGCCCGCGCGGCGACGTCCCGGATCGTGCTGGGCCGCTGCTTTTCCCTGGTCACGGGGCCTGACGTTACTAGAGGCCCGTGGGGTGGGGGTCAGCCGGCGTGTTCGTGGTCGCAGGTGTCGTCGATGCCGGTGGCCGCCCACAGGGGGAACGGGTCGTCTTCCGCGGTCTCGCCCGGTGACAACAGGCATTGCGTGAGGGCCTGTCGGAGGGTCTCGGCATGCAACTGGGTGCCGATGAAGACCAGTTCCTGGGCGTAGGGGGCGTCCTCGTCGCGGGCCGCCGAGGGTTCGAAGCGGGCGACCGAGCCTGCCTGGGACCAGAGGCCGGTGATGTGGGGGCGGGTGGAGAGGGTGAAGAAGCCCTTCGAGCGCAGGATGCGGCCGAAGGCGCCGCTGTCCAGGTGTTCGGTGACGAACGTCCACAAGCGGGCGGGGTGGAAGGGGAGTTCGGAGCGGAAGACGGTGGACGAGATGCCGTACTCCTCCGTCTCCGGGGTGTGCTCGCCGTTCAACTCCCGCACCCAGCCGGGGGCTTGCTGGGCCTGTTCCAGGTCGAAGCGGCCGGTGTCGAGGACTTCGCGGAGGGGGACGCGGCTGTGGGTCGACGTCAGGACGCGGGCCGTCGGGTTGAGGCGGGTGAGGGTGGCGTGGAGGCGGTCGGCGGTGGGGGTGTCGACCAGGTCGAGTTTGTTCAGGACGATGACGTCCGCGAACTCGACCTGGTCGATCAGGAGGTCGCTGACCGTGCGTTCGTCGTCCTCGAAGGGGGCGAGGCCGCGGGCCGCGAGTTCGTCGCCGGTGGACAGCTCCGAGAGGAAGTTCGCCGCGTCGACGACCGTGACCATCGTGTCCAGGCGGGCCACGTCTTCGAGGGTGGCGCCGTCGTCGCGCGCGAAGGCGAAGGTGGCGGCGACGGGGAGCGGCTCCGAAATTCCGGACGATTCGATCAGAAGGTGGTCGAAACGGTCCTCGCGGGCCAGGCGGTCCACCTCCTCCAGGAGGTCGTCGCGGAGGGTGCAGCAGATGCAGCCGTTCGTCATCTCGACGAGGCGTTCCTCTGTCCGGGAGAGGGCCGCTTCGCCGCCTCTGACCAGGGCCGCGTCGATGTTCACCTCGCTCATGTCGTTCACGATCACCGCGACTCTGAGGTTCTCGCGGTTGTTGAGGACGTGGTTGAGGAGGGTGGTCTTGCCTGCGCCGAGGAAGCCGGAGAGGACGGTCACCGGGAGGCGGGTGGGATGCGGTGTGTCGGGCTGTGGCACGTACGTCAGCCTTCCGGGGTGAGGAGGCCGCGTTCGTACGCCCTCACCAGGTTCTGGGGGACGAGGTGCTGTACGCCGGCGATCGTGACCGGGACCAGGATGGGGACGCTCGCCTTCCACTGGGCGCGGCGGTGGCGGGTGTTGCTGCGGGACATCTTGCGCTTCGGGACGGCCATGCCGGGCTCCTCGGGAGGTGGGGTGTGTCCCGGGGAGGCTATCTGAAAATGGTTCCCATTAACAATTGGGGGTGGTGTCGGTGGGGCGGATTAGGGTGGGGGTGTGACTGACAGTCGGCCTCTTGCCGTATTCGATCTCGACAACACGCTTGCCGATACGGGGCATCGGCAGCGGTTCCTCGAAGGCGCCCGGAAGGACTGGGACGGGTTCTTCGGTGCCGCGTCCCAGGATCCGCCCATCGCCGAGGGGGTGGCGTTCGCGCTGGCCTGTGCGGAGGATTGCGAGATCGTCTATCTCACCGGGCGGCCTGAGCGGTGTCGGCGCGACACGGTGGCGTGGCTGGCTCGGCACGGGTTGCCCGAGGGGCGCGTCTTCATGCGGCGCAACTCGGATCGGCGGCCGGCTCGGGAGGTGAAGGTGGCCGTGTTGAGGGGGGTGGCTCGGGGGCGGGAGGTTCGGGTGGTGGTCGATGACGACGAGTTGGTGTGTGTGGAGGTGGAGCGGGCGGGGTTTTCGGTGGTTCGGGCTCGGTGGGTGGCTTCGTCGGAGGTGTTGAAGGTTGCGCAGGAGGGGGAGGGGAGGGCTTGAGGGGGTGGCGGGTGCGGGTGCGTTGTGGGTGGTTGCGCAGTTCCCCGCGCCCCTGAGGGGTGTGGCTCAGCGCCGTGTGGAGTTGTAGCGCCGTTGTGGCTGGTCGCGCAGTTCCCCGCGCCCCTGAAGGATGTGGTCGGGCGTCGTGTAGGGCTGCAACGCCGTTGTGGGTGGTTGCGCAGTTCCCCGCGCCCCTGGGGGGTGTGGCTCAGCGCCGTGTGGAGTTGTAGCGCCGTTGTGGCTGGTCGCGCAGTTCCCCGCGCCCCTGAAAGATGTGGTCGGGCGCCGTATTGGGGTGCAGCGTGGTTGTGGGTCGTTGCGGATCGGGTGTGGTTCCGCGTCTCTGAAGACGTGGCTGGGGGGCGTGGGGTGGATGTCGTCCCGCGTTTCCTGGAGAGCGGCCCGGTCGCTGGTCTCTAGTCCTCCTCCAGCCTGAAGCCCACCTTCAGGCCCACCTGCCAGTGGGCCACCTCGCCGTTCTCGATCTGGCCCCTCACCTGGGTCACCTCGAACCAGTCGAGGTTGCGGAGGGTCTGGTCGGCTCGGGTGATGGCGTTGCGGACGGCTTGGTCGATGCCGGCGGGGGAGGTGCCGACGATTTCGGTGACGCGGTAGGTGTGGTTCGACATGGCTCCACCGTGCCTCACGCCGCCGGGCGGCGCGAGGTGGGCCGGTCAGCGGGCGGTGGAGAGGGAGAGGGCGAAACGGCCGGCGGTGTCGGTCCACCAGTGGGTGAGGTCCAGGCCGGCGGCGGAGAGTTCGGCTTCGATGCCCTGCTTGCGGAATTTCGCGGAGACTTCCGTGCGCAGCTCCTCGCCGGGGGCGAAGTCGACCGCCAGGTCCAGCGCGGGGATCTTCACCGTCTGGGCGACGCGCGAGCGCAGACGCATCTCGATCCACTCGTGGTCGCGGTCCCAGAGGGCGACATGGTCGAAGGCGTCGGCGTGGAAGTCGGCGCCGAGCTCACGGTTGACGACGTCGAGGACGTTCTTGTCGAAGGCGGCGGTGACGCCGGCGGAGTCGTCGTAGGCGCGGACGAGGGTGGACTCGTCCTTGACCAGGTCCGTACCCAGGAGAAACGTATCGCCGGGGGAGAGGAGGGCGCGGACGGACGTCAGGAACGTGGTGCGTTCGGCGGGGACGAGGTTGCCGATCGTGCCGCCGAGGAAGGCGAGCAGGCGGGGGCCGGGGGTGTCGGGGAGGCGGAGGGCGCTGGTGAAGTCGGCGACGAGGGCGTGGATGGTGAGGCCGGGGTGCTCGGCGAGGAGCGCTTCGCCGGCCTGGGCGAGGGCGCTCTCGCTGACGTCGACGGGGACGTACGTGTCCAGGCCGGTCAGCTCCGCCAGCAGGTGGCGCGTCTTGTCGGAGGAGCCGGAGCCCAGCTCCACCAGGGTGCGCGCGCCGGACGCCGAGGCGATCTCGGGCGCCCGGTCCAGGAGGATCTCGCGTTCGGCCCGGGTGGGGTAGTACTCGGGCAACTCCGTGATCAGGTCGAAGAGTTCACTGCCCCGGGCGTCGTAGAACCACTTGGGCGGCAGCCACTTGGGGTTCGCGGTGAGACCGCGCAGGACATCGGCGCGCAGGGCCGCTTCGGTGGCGCCCTCGGGCAGGGCGCGGGTGAGACGGAACGGGCTCACGGACGGGGCTCCTTCGGTGCGGCAGGGCCTGTCGTTCGGGCCAGGTCGGCCGAAAGGGACGGTTCTTCTTGGCCGACCTGGAGCGGGGTCTGGTGCGTGCAGCTGCAAGGCGGAGGAGGGAGTCGACGCGATGGGGGTCCCCCCTGTTCGAGCGAAGCCGAGAACTTGGGGGAGTCGGCGACCGACGACAACGCCGCAGATGCGCGTGCCAGACCCCGCGACGCCGAACTGGCCCGAACGGCAGGCCCTGGATCCTTCAAGGGGCTCAGCAGGACCTCGGTGCGGGTCGCGGTGAGGAGGGTGGTGTCGGGGATCTCCTGCCAGGCGGCGTTGTCGTCGTACGGCTCGGAGGCGACGACCGTGTACCGGCCGGGGTCGGTCAGGTACCAGAGGCTGTCGCCCCAGGTGGTCGCCGCGATCGAAGTGCCGTCCGTGGTGAGGAGGTTGAGGCGGGAGCCGGGGGCCGCCTCGGCGACCTCGGTCACCGTGGCGGAGAGGGCGTCGCCGAGGGGCTCGCCCCTGCGGAGGCGGGCCAGGAGGAGGGCCCAGACGAACGCCGAGTCCGTGCGGGACTCCAGGGTCAGGAGGTCCGTCGCTGTGAGGGTCGGGGTGAGGGGGGTCATGGTGGCCGGCCAGCCCTTGACGGCGCCGTTGTGGCTGAACAGCCAGTGGTCCCCGGCGAAGGGCGCCGCCGCGGCCTCCCCGTCGGCGCTCGGGAGGGTCGCGTCGCGGACGGCGGCCAGGAGGGCGTGGGTGCGGACGACGCGGGCGAGGTCGGTGAAGGAGAGGTCGGCCCAGATCGGGCCGGTACGGCGGTAGCGGGCGGGGACGGGGTCGCCGTCGGCGTACCAACCCACCCCGAAACCATCGGCGTTGACCGTCCCCGAGCGCTGGTGCAGCGGCTCCCAGGACTGGCGCAGCAGGCTGTGCGGAGGGTCCTGGAGGACTCTCCCCAGCGGCAACGGGTCGCCCACGTAGGCGAGGTGACGGCACATCAGACGGCCCCCGAACGGGCCGTGCGGAACCCGGAGAAGATCTGGCGCCGGACGGGCAGGTCCCAGTTGCGGAACGTCCCCCGGCAGGCGACCTCGTCCACGGCGAACGAACCGCCGCGCAGGACTTTGTACTCAGGCCCGTAGAACACCTCGGAGTACTCCTTGTACGGGAACGCCCTGAACCCCGGGTAGGGCAGGAAGTCGCTCGCCGTCCACTCCCACACGTCGCCGATCAACTGGCGTATCCCGAGCGGGGATTCACCCTCCGGGTAGCTTCCGGCGGGGGCCGGGCGGAGGTGGCGCTGGCCGAGGTTGGCGTGCTCGGGCGCCGGCTCAGTGTCGCCCCACGGATAGCGGCGGGACGTCCCGGTCGCCGGGTCGTGGCGGGCGGCCTTCTCCCACTCCGCCTCCGTCGGCAGCCGGCGTCCGGCCCAGCGGGCGTACGCGTCGGCCTCGTACCAGGAGACGTGGGCGACCGGCTCGTCGGGCGGCACGACCTCGGTGGCACCGAACCGGCGGCGCAGCCACTGGCCGCCGTCGCTGTGCCAGAACTGGGGTGCGCGGACGGCGTGTTGACGGATGTGCGTCCAGCCGGCGGGGTGCCACCAGCGGGGCTCGTCGTAGCCGCCGTCCTCGATGAAGCGGAGGTAGGCGCCGTTCGTCACGGGCGTCGTGTCGAGGTGGAAGTCGGCCACCTCGACGCGGTGCGCGGGGCGTTCGTTGTCCAGGGCCCAGGGTTCGGAGTCCGTGCCCATGGTGAACTCGCCGCCCGGGACGAGGACTTCGGAGGGGCCGGTGAACGGGGGCGCGGGGTCGGGGTCGGGGGCGATGAGGGCCCGGGGGCCCTTGCGGAGCTGATGGGTGATCAGCATCGTCTCGTCGTGCTGCTGTTCGTGCTGGGCGATCATCCCGAACGCGAACCCGGCCGCCGTCAGCCGGGTGCCGTGGAAGTCGGCCTTCTCCAGCAGGTCCAGTACCCTGCCCCGGACTTCGGCCGCGTAGGCGCGGGCCTCGGCGGGCGGCAGCAGCGGCAGCGTCGGGCGCTCGGAGCGGGGGTGCTCGAACGCGTCGTACAGCGTGTCGATCTCCGGGCGCATCGGGTCGCCGCCGCCGACCGCCCGCAGGAGCCACAGCTCCTCCTGGTTGCCGATGTGCGCGAGGTCCCAGACCAGCGGGGACATCAGGGGGGAGTGCTGGGCGGTGAGGTCGGGGTCCTCGACGCAGGAGGTGAGGAGGGTGGTGCGGGCGCGGGCCGTCGTCAGGGTGGCCAGCGCCCGGCTGCGTATCGCCTCGGGGTCCACGGAGGGTTCGGCGGTCATCGGTGCGTCTCCTCGCCGTACAGGCTGTCGAGCAGGTCGTCGGCCGGGCAGCGGCCGGGTGTGATGTAGCGGTCGTGGTAGTCGCTCACCGCGTCGAGCACGGCCGGGCTCCCGCCGAGGCGGGGCAGGGCGTCGAGGGCGGCGGTGAAGCAGGTGACGGCGACGGCGTGGAGTTCGGGGTCGGTGAGGCCCTCGCGGGCAGCCGTGAGCCACAGGGGGTTGTGGGGGGCGGGGGTCGGGGCGCGTTCCGCGAGGGGCTTCACCGCGCGGTAGGCGCGTTCGGCGGCCTCGGGGTCGTCGAAGAGGGCCGTCGTCACCGCGAGGGGGACGATCCAGCCGTCGTCGCCGGGCTGCGCGTCGATCATCCGCAGCTCCAGGTGGCCGCGCGGGCGCACCGGCGGGAACAGGGTCGAGATGTGGTAGTCGAGATCGGCGCGGGTCGGGGTGCCGGTACGGGTCCAGTCGCGGAAGGTGAGGCCGTCGGGGACGTCCCAGGGGCCGTCGTCGCGGCGTACGCACATCACCGGGGCGTCCAGCACCAGGCGGGACCAGGTGTCGCGCGGGGCACCTGCGAGGTCGGGGCCGCCCGCGCGGCCCGGACCGATCTCCATCCACAGCAGTTGGCGGGTCGAGCGCCAGCCGGTGGGCTCCCCGCCGAGCAGTGGGGAGTTCGCGAACGCGGCGACCAGGACGGCGCCGAGGTGGTGCGCGAGCCACCAGCGCCGGCCGAGCCCGAGGGGCCCCGGTTCCTCGTACCCGGCGTCCAGGCACACCTGCACCGACGCCGACGTGCACATCATGGCCCGCCCCGCCGGGCCCGTCCGGTCCAGGTGCGTCTCCATCGCGTCGTAGCGCGGCTCGCGCAGATAGCGGCGGGGGGTGTGCCAGGGGTCGGTGCCGATGCCGGTCAGGGCGAGGCCGTGGGCCTTCAGCGCGGTGCGGACGGCGGTGAGGTCGGCCGAGACGGTGTCCACGCACTCCGTGAGGGAGGCGGCGGGGCGGGAGCTGAGCTCCAGTTGGCCGCCGGGTTCCACCGTCAGGGCCGAGTCGAGCGGGATGTGACGCAGGGCGGCGTAGGCCGCTTCCAGCCGGTCGCGGGTCACCGGGAGGCGGGGTTCGGTCGATTCGTGGACGAGCCACTCGACCTCGACGCCGACGGTGTTCGGCGGCCCCGTCTTGAAGCAGATGCCCCTGACCAGGGCCTCCACCTCGGCTTCCGTCAGGGCGGTCCGGCCGTTCGTACAGCCGCCGCCGTCGGTCACAGAGTCGGACATTCGGGATCCTCCTGAGGTTCCACCATGCCACCGGTTCGGCTCGGACGGGTGCCCGGCCGGGATCACTCGTCCCACCCAAAACCCTCGGGGCGGATACCACAAGGGGGCGAAACGGGAGGAAGCGGTGCCGGATGCCGAGGTGTCGTGCCGCGGGGTTGCAGGTGCCGTAGCGGCATGTGGTGTCGTCGGGGCACTCCCGCGAGAAAGGCCGCTCCGCGATGTACCCCTTGTTCACACCGCCCCGCAAGGTCAAGATCGGCGACGCCGCCGCCTTCGCCGGCACCACCCCGCGCGCCGTCCGCCACTACCACCACATCGGTCTGCTGCCGGAGCCCGAACGGGGCGCGGACGGCCGTCGCCGCTACGGCTACGACGACATGATCCGGCTGCTGTGGATCCGCAGAATGGCCAAGGCCGGGATCAGCCTCGACGACATGCGGTCCGCCTTCGACGGGGCCCGGGACATCGAGGACACCCTCGACCGGCTGGACGACGCCCTGGCCGCGCAGGAGGCCGACATCCGGCGCCGGCGCGCGGCGGTCCAGCGGCTGCGGGCCGTGGGCAGCCCCCTCGGGCTGCTCTCCCCGCTGGTCACGGACCGGCTCGGCCACCTGCCCGAGGGTGCGCTGCGCCCCGCCGACCTGGAGTCCCTGCTGGTCACGGAGCGGATCTTCGGGCCGCTCGGAGCGGCCGTCCAGGCCGGCACCTACGTCGTGCTGGCCACCCACCCCGACCTGCGGGCCGAGGCGGACCGCCTCGACGCGGCCGTCGCCGCCCTCGACGACGGCGTCGACCCCGACGACCCGCGCGTCGAGGAACTCGCCGCGCAGCACTGCGCCCACCACCGGGCCCTCATGCGGGCCGCCGAGGCGGCCGGGCTGGACGCGGCCGACGAGGAACTCTTCGAGACGTACGACGACGATCTGACGGGCGAGGAGGAGGACAGCGGGATGACGGTGGGCGAGGCGTTCGGCAAGATGCCCTACGACTTCTCGCCCGCTCGGGTGCGCTGCATGGAACGCGCGGGGCAGCTCATCGCACTGGATCAGCTGGAGACACCGGACGGCGACTGATCACCGGCTGGGGCTTCGCCCGACGTGACCGGTCTCGGTGGGGTGGGGGGCGGTGTCGTGGCGGGTGTCGGTGGGTTGGGCGCCGGTGTTGCGGCTGGCCTCGGTGGGGTGGGCGTTGGCGTTGCGACCGGTCTCGGTGGGGGCGGGTGGCGGTGTCGTGGCTGGTGTCGGTGGGTTGGGTGCCGGCGTTGCGGCTGGTGTCGGTGGGTTGGGTGCCGGCGTTGCGGCTGGTCCCGGTGGGGCGGGCGCCAGCGTCGCGACCGGCCTCGGTGGGTTGGGCGCCGGTGTTGCGGCTGGCCTCGGTGGGTTGGGCGTTGGCGTTGCGACCGGTCCCGGTGGGGGCGGGCGCCGGCGTCGCGGCTGGTCCCGGTGGGCCGGGTGGCGGTGTCGTGACCGGTTGTCCGGGGAATCCGGGTCCGTGGTGCTTCGGGAGGGGCGGGAAAATCCATTGCGGGTGTGGTGGCGGGGCGCGGACGATGGCTGCATGTGCACGACAGTGAGAAGCCGTGCGGTCATGGCGTCCACGGGGGTGACGCCGTGAGCGCGCGGTTGCGGGGGATCGCCCGGGAGACGGTCCAGATCGTCTCCGCAGGGAGTTATCGGGGGCCGGGCGGGGGTGAGGTGTTCCTCGGGGACGCCGTCGACGCCGCCCGCAAGGGGACGGTGATGGTGGGGCCCGGGGCGGTCGACTGCGAGCCGCTCGCCGTCGCCGACACCGTTTTCGAGGTCACCGGGGAGAGCAGCCTGGAGGCGGCCCGGAGACTGGCCGACCGGCCCGTCGCCGTACTGAACTTTTCTTCCGCGCGGAATCCCGGTGGCGGTTTCCTCAACGGCGCGCAGGCTCAGGAAGAGGCGCTGTGCCGGGCTTCCGCGCTGTACGCGTGTCTGCTGGAGGCGCCGGAGTTCTACGCGTATCACCGGGCCCATCGCGACCCGTTCTACAGCGACCGGGTCATCTGTTCACCCGGGGTTCCCGTGTTCCGGGACGACCGCGGACGATTCCTCGACGCGCCTTACCTCGCCGGGTTCCTGACGTCCGCCGCACCCAACGCCGGGGTGATCCGGCGGACCGCGCCGGAGCGGGCGGGGGAGGTGCCGGGGGCGCTGGCGGTGCGGGCGGAGCGGGTGCTGGAGACTGCGGTGGCGTACGGGTACAGGCGGGTGGTGCTCGGGGCGTGGGGGTGCGGGGTGTTCCAGAACGATCCCGGGGTGGTGGCGGGGGTGTTCCGGGGGTTGCTGACGGACGGGGGGAGGTTTACCGGGGTGTTCGAGCGGGTGGTGTTCGGGGTGCTCGACCGGACTTCGGGGGCTGTGGTGCGGGGGGCTTTCGCGCGGGTTTTCGAAGGCCGCCGCTCATGAACGGAGAGGGCCGCTTCGCGACCCTCTCCACCTCACGTCCAGCCGTACCTCTCGTGCAGCCGCTGCCGCACCAGATTGAACCGCCCCCGGTCCAGCGCGCACGCCTCCCTGCGCATGCCCTCCTCGTGCAGCCGCAGCACCCTGTCCACGTCCACCCACGAGTCCCGGCCCGACTTGTCCCACGGCCCGTTCCCGATCGGCACCCACTCGCGGTCGCCGTCGTGCCGCTTGCTGGAGAGCTGCACGGCGAGCACCGTGCCCTCGGACTCCCGGGCGACGACGAGGACCGGGCGGTCCTTGCCCCGTCCGTCGTTCTCCTCGAAAGGCACCCACGTCCACACGATCTCGCCGGGATCGGGATCCCCGTCGTGCTCGGGGGCGTACTCGGTACGGACCCGGCCCACGTCGTGGGGGTCCGCCTCGGTGGTCGCGGTGGGGCCGAAACGGCCGGGGACGTCGTCATCGGTGAACGTGCTCACGGGGGGCACTTTAGACGGGGGCCGAGGGGGTTCCCGGCGGCGGGTGCCGAGTCGCTCCGCCGCCGGGGACGCCGTGGCGGCTACTCCTCGTCCACCGACACCTTCTTGAGGGCAGGAGGAGGCGTCGTCTCCTGCGGGTGGGTGGCCTCGTTCGGGTTCATCGTCGACAGCAACTGCCGGGCCAGACCGAGTCCGGTGCCGCCCATCGTGAGCGCCTTCGCGAACAACTCGCCCATTCCGTCCGCCCCGTTGAGGAGGACCATGTTGTCGACGTTGCCGAAGGCGGACGCGCCGGCCCGGACGATCTCGGGCCAGTTCTCGGCGAGTTGCTGGGCGACGACGGCCTCCTGGTTGTCGGCGAGGGCGGCGGCGCGCGCCTTGATGGCCTCCGCCTCGGCGAGACCCTGGGCACGGGTGGCCTCGGCCGCGGCGAGACCCTTGGCCTGCGCGGCGGCGGCCT
>NZ_JBTYMC010000227.1:0-10876 GCF_054880855.1 Streptomyces sp. S6
CGGCGGCGCGGGTCCCGCTGCGCAGGGTGCGGCGGACGAGGGACAGGGCGAGGAGGGTCGCGGCGTCCGCGTTGTCCGGTTCGGCGGTCAGCCACTCCGTGGCGAGGGAGGCGGCCCGCGGTTCCAGGGCGAGGGTGGCGACGCGGTGGCCCCGGCGGTCCCAGTCGTCGCCGGTGCGGGCGAGGAGGGTGCCGGCCGCTTGTCTGCGGCCCTGCGCCAACGCGGCGCGGGCGACGCCGAGTTCGGCGTCGTCGAGGGTGGCGTCGAGGGTTCGGGGCTCGCATTCGCGACCGGGAACCGGGGAGGGCGGGGGTGGGGGCACCGCGGGATTTCCTCGTCCTCCTGGCGCGACACGGGTTGCCGTCGGCCTGCGATCGACCGATCACGCACAGCAAAGCCCTAGGCAGTGGCCAGCGTCAAGGGCCGGGGGAACATGACACGTATCAAGTGGCTGCCGGAACAAGGGACTTGGTGAGGCGATCGGCGAGGTGGGAGGGCTGGTCGGGGCTCTGCGGGGCGTGTGGCACACAGGGAGTGTGTGGCGTGAACGTGACGGGGGTGTGGCGTACGCCATGGCGCGTCGGGGCCGCGCGGCTCACGATGTCGGTACGGCCGTACTCCCCCGTGCGCTTTGCATCGCGTTGCTTCCGGGTGGGGTCACGGCCGGCGTCGGACCCCCGCCCCGGGGTACCCGTAGGGGTCGTTCCGCGCATCCCGGGAACGGTCGTAGCCCTTCGGCGCTACAGTCGGCCCACGACAACCGTGGCCCGACCGGACGATCATCGAGGTACGCAGCGTGTCGGTTCTGGTTCTGACTCTCGCCGTGAGCGCCGCCTGCTGTCTGGGCTTCGGGTTCGTGCTCCAGCAGCAGGCCGCGCAGCAGGCACCGCTCGGCGACTTCCTCTCGCCCCGGCTGCTGCTCGACCTCGTGCGGGTGCCGCGCTGGCTCGGCGGGCTCGGGCTGATGATCGCCGGGATGGTGCTGGGCGCGGTCGCGCTCGGGCGGGGCGAGGTGTCCCTCGTCGAGCCGCTCCTCGCGACGAACCTCCTCTTCGCGCTCGCCCTCTCCCGCCGCTGCACCCGGCAGTCCCTCGGGCGGCAGGGGTGGGCCGGGCTCGCGCTGCTCGCGGGCGGGGTGACCGCGTTCATCGTCGCCGGTGAGCCGCGCGGCGGGCACGCGGTGAGCGATCCGCTGCGGCACTGGCTGATCATCGGCGCGATGGTCGGGCTCGCGCTGCTGCTGACGACGTACGCGAAGCGGTCCCGGCTGAGTTCGGGGCCGGTGCTGCTGGCGCTGGCCGCGGGGCTGCTCTACGGCGTCCAGGACGCGTTGACGCGGGTCAGCGGGGAGCGGTTCACCTCCGGGGGGCTCGCCGAGCTGGTCACGGGGTGGCAGCCGTACGGGGTGCTGGCGCTCGGGGTGACCGGGCTGGTGCTCGTGCAGAGCGCGTTCGAGACGGCACCGCTGCGGATGTCCCTGCCCGCGCTGACCGCCGCGCAGCCCATCGCCGGGATCATCTGCGGGGTCGGGTTCCTGGGGGACCGGTTGCGGACGGACACGGGGGCGCTCGCCTGGGAGGCCGTCGGACTGGCCGCGATCGTCGTGGGGATCGTGCTGCTGGGGTTGCATCCGGCCATGCCGCGCGGGGTGGCGGTGGGGGAGGCTGTGCGGGATCTTCAGCCTCGGTGAGGGATTCCTCCGTGAGGGGTCCGGCGGGGTGCTTCTTCAGGCCGTCTCGCGGGTACGGCATTGTTCTGTGCCTGGTCGCGCCCCTCAGGCGCGCGGACGGCCCTGGCGAAGAGAGGTCACCTTGAGTGCTGCCGACGAGATCCTCGACATCGTCGATGAATCCGACAACGTCATCGGGCAGTCCCCACGCGGAGAGGCGTACGCCCTCGGCCTTCGGCACCGCTGCGTGTTCATCCAGGCCCGGGACGCCCAGGGGCGGCTGTTCGTGCACCGGCGCACCCCCACCAAGCTGATGTTCCCCTCGCTCTACGACATGTTCGTCGGCGGGGTCGTCGGAGCCGGGGAGGCGTACGACGAGGCGGCGTTGCGGGAGGCCGAGGAGGAGTTGGGGGTGAGCGGGCTGCCTCAGCCGGAGTTCCTGTTCAAGTTCCTGTACGAGAACGGGGCGGGGCAGAGCTGGTGGTCGGCCGTGTACGAGGTGCGGTGCGAGCTGCCGGTGTCACCCCAGGTCGAGGAGGTGGAGTGGTACGCGTTCCTGTCCGAGGCGGAGGTCGAGGAGCGGCTCGCGGAGTGGGCGTGGGTGCCGGACGGGGTGGCCGCCCATGAGCGGCTCAAGGAATTCCGGCGCCGCTGAGGGGGGTGGTTCCCGAGGCGTCCCAGGTGGTGCCGGTGTCGAGGAGGCGCTCGGCCAGGGCGGGGGCGGTCGCGTGGGGGACGCCGGTCTTGAGGAGGGCGGTGGTCACGCGGTCCAGGGCGTCGTCCGGGGGTGCGGGGTCGCTGTACGCGGGGAGCAGCAGGAGCAGCCGGTGATCCGGGTCGCGGACGCCGTCGTCGTCCCCGGGAGTGACTCCCGGCGCCGCTTCCGGTACCGCGCCCACGACGGCCAGGAGGTCCGGCCACGGCAGCGCCGGGGTGGTGAAGGGGCCTTCGGCCGAGGTCAGTGTCCGGGGTGCGGGGTGGGTGGGGTCCGTGAGGACGTAGTCGACGCCGGGGTCGTCCGGGAGGTTGGCCAGCACGATCCATACCGTCCGGCCCTGCGGCAGGGGGAGCCGGTACGTCGGCCAGGTCTCCGTCGCGTCGTACAGCGCCTCGCACGCGGCGTCCACGTCCGCCGGGTCCGCGCCGAACTCCTCGATGTCCTGGTGGGAGGTGGCGAGGTAGGCGGGCCAGAAGCCGGGCAGGGCGAGGTGGTGTTCGGCCGGGGCTATGCCGTGGCCGGGGTGCGCGTAGCCGGTGAGCGGCGTGGGGACCTCCATGTGTCCGACCGTAACGGGCCCCACTGACAGCGCCCCCCCGCGCCCGCCCGGTAGGGTCCTGCACGTGATCGATTTTGTTCGGAACGTCCGCCTGTGGTTCGCGCCCGAGTTGGTGCGCGAGGAGGGGAAGACGCCGGACTATCGGTTCTCCCTCGCCAATGAACGTACGTTTCTGGCGTGGTTGCGCACGGCCATGGCCCTTGTGGGCGGTGGTTTCGCGGTTGATCAGTTTCTTCCCGACCTCCGCTGGGGGTGGCGTGTCGGACTCGCTCTCGCGCTGCTCGTCGCGGGTGTGCTGTGTGCTGTGCGGGCGCTGAATCATTGGGTGCGGTGCGAGCGGGCCATGCGCAGGGGTGAGGATCTGCCGGCGTCCCGTTTTCCCGCGGTGCTGAGTCTGGTGGTCGCGGTGGTCGCGGTGGCGATGGTGGTGGTCGTTCTTCTGGGGTGGAACGGGTGACCGGGGCGGACGGCGCCGACGACGACGCCGGCGTCGTCCCCACCCCCCACGACCCCGACGCCCGCGACCCCGGTCTCCAGCCCGAGCGCACCCGTCTGGCCTGGCGCCGCACCACGCTCGCGGGGACCGTCGTCGCCGTCCTCGCGGTGAAGACCGCGCTGCGTGAGGGTCCCTCCCCCACCGGGGTGGCCGTGTGTGCGGTGTGCGGTGGTCTGTGGCTGGCCCTGCTGGCGGTCGCCCACCGCCGGATAGTCACCCTCGCCGCCGGCCCCCACCCGCCGGTGCTGTCTCCCCGCCTGGCCACTGCGGCGGTGCTGTGCACGGTCGCCACGGCGGTGTGTGCGGCGGCCCTGGTGGTGACGTGACCGCGGGGCCCCGCGACATCCGGGGCCCCGCGAGATCCGAGCCCCCTCAGGAGCCCCCCTCCGCCTCCCACTCCACCGTCACCACGATCTTCCCCCGGGTCCGCCCCTCCTCATTCAGCCGGTACGCCTCCGCCGCCCTCTCCAGCGGAAACGTCTCGGAGACGTGCACGGACACGGCCCCCTGCTCGACGAGTTCGGCGAGCCGGGTGAGGTCCTGCGCGTCGGGCCGGACCCAGAAGTAGCGCCCGCCGTAGCCGAGGACGTCCCCGTCGGCGATGGACGCGAGACGGCCCTCCGGCGTCAGCACGTTGACGGAGGCTTTCAGGGCGTCTCCCCCGACCGTGTCGAACGCCGCGTCGACCCCTTCGGGAGCGAGCCCGCGAATGCGGTCGACGAGCCCTTCCCCGTACGTGACGGGTTCACCCCCGAGGGAGCGGACGAAGTCGTGGTTGCGTTCGCTGGCGGTCCCGAGGACCCGGCACCCCAGGTGACGTCCGATCTGGACGGCGAGGGACCCCACACCGCCCGCGGCGGCGTGGACGAGGATGGTCTCGCCGCGCCGGACGGAGAGCGCGTGGACGAGGCCCTGGTAGGCCGTGAGGCCGGCGAGGGGGAGGCCCGCCGCCTCCTCGAAGGAGAGGTTGCGCGGTTTGCGGGCGAGCGTGCGTACGGGCGCGGCGACGTACTCGGCGAAGGTGCCCCGGGAGAGGAAGTCCTCCCGGACGTAGCCGATGACCTCGTCCCCGACGGCGTACTCGGTGACGGAGACGCCCGGCTGGACGACGACACCGGAGACGTCCCAGCCCGGGATGACCGGGAACACCGAGTCGATGATCCCGTCGAGGTATCCCTCGCGGGCCTTCCAGTCGACGGGGTTGACGGCGGCGGCCCGCACCTTGACCAGTACCGAGTCGGGGCCGACCTTCGGATCGCGGACCTCGCCGTACTCGAACACCTCGGGTCCGCCGTACCGGCTGTAGCTGATGGCCTTCATTCCTCCGACACTCCGGGCTGACCTCGCGCCACGCAAGCCGAGTGGACCGATATGTGCCATATGGGCCGTTTGCGTGGCAGTCTGAGGTCATGAGCGTCCTGCACCAGGAACACCCGACCCACTCCCACACGCACGGCCCCGACTGCGGCCACCCCGAGGTCCCGCACGGCGACCACGTCGACTACGCGCACGACGGCCACCTCCACCGCGCGCACGACGGCCACTGGGACGAGTGCGAGCCCGGCGACCACGTGACGCACGCCGGTCACGACCACCGGCACGGCGAAACCTGCGGCCACGCGCGCGTGCGGCACGGCGACCACGTGGACTACCTGCACGACGGCCACCGCCACGCCGAGCACGACGGCCACTACGACGACCACTGACACACGGCACCGGCAGACGGCACGGAGCGGCCGGAAAACGCTCCTCACGGCTCCCCGCGACACCCCGCGGGGAGCCGCTGCCATGCCGTACCCCTAGGGTGGCCCAGGTCACTTCGGCGTCCCGCACTGGACGGCATACCGACCGGTCGGCATCATGTGACGCACGTCCACCGCCGTACGCAGTCAGGAGCGCCCATGAGCACCGATCATCCCCCCGGGCTCGACCTCGACCGGCTGAGCGCCCTGCTGGAGCGCGAGGCGCCCGGCCTGGTCACGGGACCGCTGACGGGGCGGCTGATCGAGGGCGGGCGCTCGAACCTGACGTACACCGTGTCCGACGGCGCGCGGAAGCTGGTCGTGCGGCGGCCCCCGCTCGGACACGTGCTGGCCACCGCGCACGACATGCGGCGCGAGCACCGGGTGATCGACGCGCTGCACCACGAGACGGCCGTGCCGGTGCCGGGTCCGGTGCTGCTGTGCGAGGACGAGGAGGTGCTGGGGGCGCCGTTCTACGTCATGGAGTTCGTCGAGGGGACGCCGTACCGCACCGCCGAGGAGCTGGCCGCGCTCGGTCCCGAGCGGACGCGGGGCGCGGTGCTGTCGCTGGTGGACACGCTCGTCGAACTGCACGAGGTGGACCCGGCGGAGGTCGGTCTCGCCGACTTCGGGCGCCCCGAGGGCTTCCTGGACCGCCAGTTGCGGCGCTGGGGCAAGCAGCTCGACGCCTCCCGCAACCGCGAGCTGGCGGGCATCGACGAGCTGCACGCGACACTCGGCCGGAACCTGCCGCACTCCCCGGAACCGGCGATCGTGCACGGCGACTACCGGCTCGACAATGTGCTCATCGGACCGGACGACCGGATCGAGGCGGTTCTCGACTGGGAGATGTCCACTCTCGGCGATCCGCTGACCGATCTGGGCCTCCTGGTGATGTACAGCGTGCCCCTGGAGATGCCCGACTCGCCGGTCTCGACGACTGCGGCGGCCCCCGGGCACCCCTCCCCCGCCGAGCTGGTCGAGCGGTACGCGCGGCGCTCCGGGCGGGACGTCTCGGACGTGTCCTGGTACACGGCGTTCGCCTGGTTCAAGCTCGCCGTGATCCTCGAAGGCATCCACTACCGCTACACCCTCGGCCAGACGGTCGGGCGGGGCTTCGACCGGATCGGCGAGCTCGTCCCCGTCTTCATCGAGCACGGACTGACCACTCTCCAGGAAGGCTGACCGGCATGGACTTCGCGTTCGACGCGCGCACGGAGGAACTGCGCGGGCGGCTGCTCGCCTTCATGGACGAGCACGTCTACCCGGCGGAGACCCTCGCGGAGGAGCAGCGCGCCGCTCTGGCGTCCCCGTGGGACACCCCGGCCGTCGTGGACGAGCTGAAGGCCGAGGCGCGCAGGCAAGGCCTGTGGAACCTCTTCCTGCCCGACGAGGAGTACGGCGCCGGCCTCACGAACCTCCAGTACGCGCCGCTCGCCGAGATCACCGGGCGCTCCCCGCAGCTCGCGCCGACCGTCCTGAACTGTTCGGCGCCGGACACGGGCAACATGGAGGTCCTGGCGCAGTTCGGGGACGAGGCGCAGAAGAAGCAGTGGCTGGAGCCGCTGCTCGCCGGTGAGATCCGCTCCGCGTTCGCGATGACCGAGCCGGAGGTGGCCTCCTCGGACGCCACGAACATCACGACGTTCATCGAGCGGGACGGCGACGACTACCTGGTCACGGGCCGCAAGTGGTACATCTCCGGGGCGATGAACCCGGACTGCAAGATCTTCGTCGTGATGGGCAAGACCGATCCGGACGGTCCTGACATCCGGCGCCAGCAGTCGATGATCCTCGTGCCGCGCGACACGCCGGGGGTGACGGTCAAGCGGGCCATGAAGGTGTTCGGGTACGAGGACCACTACCACGGCGGTCACGCCGAGGTGATCTTCGACCACGCGCGCGTGCCTGCCTCGAACCTGATCGGTGAGGAGGGCGGCGGGTTCGCGATCGCCCAGGCGCGGCTGGGTCCCGGCCGGATCCACCACTGCATGCGGCTCATCGGGATGGCCGAGCGCGCCATCGAGCTGATGTGCCGCCGGGCGGTCTCCCGGGAGGCGTTCGGGAAGGCGCTCGCCCAGCAGGGCGTCGTCCACAACTGGATCGCCGACGCGCGCGTGACGGTCGAGCAGCTCCGGCTCCTCGTGCTGAAGACGGCGTGGCTGATGGACACCGTCGGCAACCGGGGCGCGCACTCGGAGATCCAGGCGATCAAGATCGCGACGCCCCGCGCGGTCGTCGACATCATCGACCGGGCGATCCAGCTGCACGGCGCGGGCGGGCTGAGCCAGGACTTCCTGCTCGCCGAGCTGTACGCGGGCGCGCGCACGCTGATGATCGCGGACGGGCCGGACGAGGTGCACCAGCGGTCGCTGGCGCGACGGGAGCTGAAGAAGTACGCGTAGGGATACGCGTGTAAGGGGTGGTCGTCCATGGCGACCACCCCTTACACATGTGCTCTGTCAGGGCCGCAGCGCCCTCAGCAGCAGGTCCGCCAGGTGGTCGGCGACCTCCTGGGGGGTGAGGCTGCCGCCCGCCCGGTACCACGTCGGCAGGTGGTGGACCGAACCGAAGTGGTAGTCGACGACCAGGTCGGCCGGGGTCGCCTTGGAGAAGACGCCCGCCTCCTGGCCCTCCTCCACCAGCGCGCGGAACCGCTCGTGGTAGTGCCGGCGCTCCGCGCGGACCTGCTTGTACTTCTCGGGGCTCAGGTGGTGCATCGAGCGGAAGAAGATCGCGGCGTCGTCGAGGTTCGCGATGGTCGTGACGACGACGTCGGCCGCCGCCCCGCGCAGGCGCTGCTCGATCGGCTCGTCGGCGTTCGCGAAGGCGTCCAGGCGTTCCTGCTGGACGCGCAGCACGCGCGCGTAGACCTCGTGGAGGAGGTCGTCCTTGGAGCCGAAGTAGTGGTAGAGGGCGCCTTTGGTGACGCCGGCCGCCTCGACGATCTCCTGGACCGAGGTGCGGTCGTAACCCCGCTCAGCGAAGAGCCGGGTGGCGGCGGCTAGGAGCCGCTGGGGGACGGGCGTACCGCCGCCGTCCGTCGTCCTGGGCACTGCCGCCACCTGCCTTTCCTGGAGGTCAGTCGTTGTCCGTGGTGCGGGAACGCAGTTCCCGACGCAGGATCTTCCCACTTGCCGTCTTGGGGAGGTCGGGCAGGATCTCCACCTGCCTCGGGTATTTGTAGGCGGCCAGTCTCTCCTTGCAGTAACCGGCCAGGTCGTCGGGGGTGGTGTCGGCGCCGGGGCGCAGGCTGATGTAGGCCCGTACGGTCTCGCCGCGGTACCCGTCGGGCACGCCCACGACGGCCGCCTCGCGCACCGCCGGATGCGTGTACAGGACGTCTTCGACCTCGCGCGGCCACACCTTGAACCCGGACGCGTTGATCATGTCCTTCTTGCGGTCGACGACGTACAGCCAGCCCTGTTCGTCCATGAACCCGATGTCCCCGGTGCGCAGTTCCCCGCCGGGGAACGTCTCCGCGGTCGCCTCGGGCCGCCGCCAGTACCCCGGCACGACCTGCGGCCCGCGCACGACGATCTCCCCCTGCTCCCCGAACGGCACCTCGGCGCCCTCGTCGTCGAGGATGCGGACGACGGTGTCGGCGTCCGGCAGGCCGACGGCGAGCGTTCCGGAGACCGGGTCGACGGGTGCCTCGTGCTGGGGCGGCACGGAGGCGCAGGGGGCCGTGCACTCGGTGAGGCCGTAGCCGTTGCGGATGTACGGTCCGAAGCCCGCGCGGAACTTCTCGACCAGGGCCGGGGGCACCGGTGCGCCGCCCGAGCTGATGGTCGCGAACGACGCGAAGTGGTCCGGGGTCGCCCCGGGGTGCGCGGCGAGGGCCATGAACGCCGTGGAGGGGCCGACGGTGTAGTGCGGGCGGTGCTCGGCGAACGCGTCGAGGACGACGCCGGGTTCGAAGCGGTACGTCAGGACGAGGGTGCCCGCGCTGTCGAGGCAGGCGCCGAGTTCGCAGACCATGCCGGTGATGTGGAACAGGGGGGCCAGGGCGTAGTACACGGGTGCGTCGGGCAGGTTCAGCCAGGCGCGCTGCCGGCCTGCGTTGGCCATCAGGTTGGCGTGCGTGTTGGTGGCGCCCTTGGGGGTGCCGCTGGTGCCGGAGGTGTAGCTGATCAGGCCGATGCCGTCGGGGGTGAGTGTGCGCCCACCGGGGGCCTCGCCGCCGCGCCGGGCGACCTCGACGAGGTCGTCCGCGTCGTCTGCGGGGCGCGGCTCGAAGTTCAGCACGCGCGCGTCGTCGCGAGTTTGGAAATCCAACTCACTCGCCGTGAGGGCGAACCGGACCGGCGAGTCCGCCGCCGTCTCCCTCAGATACGCCTCCCACGCGCGGTCGGTGCAGATCAGCACCGCGACCTCGGCGTCCCGCAGGACGTGCGTGATCTCGCCCGACTTGTACATCGGGTTGACGGGGACGACGATCGCGCCGGCCTTCCAGGCACCGAGCAGGGCGATGACGAAGTGCGGGGAGTTCTGGAGGACGACGGCGACCCGTTCGCCGTGCGCGAGGCCGCGGTCGGCGAGGTGGGCGGCGACGGAGTCGGTGAGGGCGTCGACCTCGGCGTAGCTGAGGCGGCCGTCGAAGTAGGTGAGGAACGTGCGCTCGGGGACCGTGCGGGCGGCGTCGCGCAGGGCGTGGACCATCGAGACGGGCGGGGTGACGGGGGCGCGCTGGGCGTCGTTCAGGAGGGCGAGCCAGGGCTGGTCGGCGTAGGTCGTCACTGCGCGGCCTCCCACTTGCGCTGGAGGCGGTTCATGGTGGTGAGCCAGCCGTCGGGGTCGGTGGCGCGGCCCTGGTAGAAGCCGGCGACCTCGGGGTGCGGGAGGATCAGGAAGCGGTCGTCCTCGATGCCGCGCATGAGGGCCTCGGCGACGTCCTCGGGGTCGATCGCGGTCGGCTTCAGGACCAGGTCGCCCGCGCTGCCGGACGCCTCCAGCATGTCGGTGCGCACGCCCTGGGGGCAGATCGCGTGGACCTTGAGGCCGCGGTGGCGATAGGTCAGGGAGAGCCACTCCGCGAAGGCGTAGGCGCCGTGCTTGGTGACGCTGTAGGGGGCGGCGCCGATCATGGTGAGCAGCCCGGCCGCCGACACGGTCGACACGAAACGGCCCTCGCCGCGTTCCAGCCACGCCGGGAGCAGCGCCTGGGCCGCGCGGACGTGCGCCATCACGTTGACGTCCCAGGCTAGCGCCCAGACGTCCTCCGGCGCCGACTCCGAGCCGCCCGAGGGGACCCCGGCGTTCGCACAGTAGATGTCGATGGTGCCGCCGAGCGCCTCGCGCGCCTCCTCGACGACGACGGAGGCGTCCCCGGCGACGGCGGTCGCGCCGATCTCGTCGGCGACGGCCTTGGCCCTGGCGCCGTCGAGATCATTCACGACAACCCGCGCCCCCTCGGCGGCGAACCGCCGCGCGAGCGCCGCGCCGATCCCCCCTCCGCCCCCGGTCACGACAACTCCGGCCCCTCGAACGGCTTCCACCATCGGGTCTCCCTCGACACGACACGGCTCACGGCTGCTCCCGCCGCCTTCTCCGGCCGGGGGGAGGGGTACAGACTAACCAGTCGGTATGTGATGAGGAAGGGGGTTGGGGGTGGGGTGGGCGGGGGGCTGAGGGGCGCGCGGGGGTGAGGGCTGGCGCGGGGGCCGGGGGCGGTGGGCGAGTGGGGTCGGGG
>NZ_JBTYMC010000228.1:0-10813 GCF_054880855.1 Streptomyces sp. S6
GAGCCGCAGGGTGAGGATCTGGAACGGCCGCAGCGCGAACCGCACTTCAGCCCCCGACACGTCCAACGGCTCTCGCCGCCCGCCGCCGCGGGGTTGCCGGAGGAGGAGCCGGGGGCGTCCGTGCCGAGTTCCGCGAGGCCCACTCCGCCCGTCAGGAGGATCACGCCGGCCGCGATCAGCGCGGCACGGCGGCGGCGTCTTCGGTGCGCGGACGCCTTGCGATCGCGACGGCTCGCTCCGGACGCCGGGTGCGCGTCCTCGTCGTCGGCGCCGGCGTCGTCGTCCCCGGACGTCGCAGAGGCCCCCGGCGCGGGTGCGGGTGGGGTCGGAACCGGGTTCATGACCGATTCTTGACCCGGGTGGTACCCGTACGACTCGGGTCGCACCGGGTAGCCGTCGGACTGCGCCTCGTAGGGCCCGGAGGGGGTCCCGTAGGTCTCGGGTATCGCCCCGTACGACTCCTGAGCCACATCCCCCTGCTCCCCGTGGCCCGCGGAATACGCGCGTAGGGACTCGGCGGAGGCGCCGCAGCCAGGGCAGACGAGTGCGCCGTTCAGATGGCGTCGGCAGGAGTGGCAGTAGTCCATGACGCGGGAAGACTAGGTTCCCGACACGTGGAGTTCCTAGAGGAGTGTGTGGAGGTTTCGTGGGAACAGGCGATCGAAACCCGTCCGGCGCGATCGAAACTGTCGAAACCGTTATGCGTTCGCCCCATTGACACTCCCCTCACGCCGTCCTTACTGTCACGCCAGCATTTCGAACGTGTGACGAAATCTCGAACAGCTGAAGGGTAACTTCCGTGCGTATCACCGGAATCAGCACACACGTGGTCGGGACGCCATGGCGCAACCTGACCTACGTGCAAGTGCACACTGACGAAGGGATCACCGGAGTCGGCGAGACCCGGATGCTGGGCCACACCGACGCACTGATCGGTTACCTGCGCGAGGCCGAGGCAAACCACATTCTCGGCTCCGACCCGTTCTCGGTGGAAGACCTCGTACACCGGATGAAGTACGGGGACTACGGGCGGGCCGGCGAGATCGTGATGTCGGGCATCGCGGTCGTCGAGATGGCCTGCTGGGACATCAAGGGCAAGGCCCTCGGCGTCCCCGTCTGGCAGCTGCTCGGCGGCAAGGTGACCGACAAGGTCAAGGCGTACGCCAACGGCTGGTACACGACCGAGCGGACCCCTGAGGCGTACCACAAGGCCGCGCAGGGCGTGATGGAGCGCGGGTACAAGGCGCTCAAGATCGACCCGTTCGGCACCGGCCACTTCGAGCTGGACCACCAGCAGACCCTGTACGCCGTCTCGTTGATCGAGGCCGTGCGCGACGCGATCGGCCCCGACGCCGAGTTGATGCTGGAGATGCACGGCCGGTTCTCGCCGTCCACCGCCGTACGGCTCGCCAAGGAGCTCGCGCCCTTCAAGCCCGCGTGGCTGGAGGAGCCGTGCCCGCCGGAGAACCTGAAAGCTCTCGAAAAGGTCGCGGAGAAGGTCGACATCCCGGTCGCGACCGGTGAACGCATCCACGACCGCATCGAGTTCCGCGAGCTGTTCGAGAGCCAGGCCGTCGACATCATCCAGCCGGACGTCGGCCACATCGGCGGCATCTGGGAGACCCGCAAGCTCGCGGCGACCGCCGAGACCCACTACGTCCTGGTCGCCCCGCACAACGTCGGCGGGCCCGTCCTGACCGCCGCCTCGCTCCAAGTCGGGTTCACCTCCCCGAACTTCAAGATCCTGGAGCACTTCAACGACTTCGCGGACGCGGAGATCAAGAAGATCGTCAAGGGTGCGCCCGAGGTGATCGACGGGTACTTCCACCTGTCGGACAAACCCGGTCTCGGCGTCGAGTTCGACGCGGACGCGGCGGCCGAATTCCCGCAGCAGCAGGCCCGGTTCGACCTCTGGGCCGAGGGCTGGGAGCAGCGCAAGCCGAAGGGCGCGAAGTGAGCACGCAGGTTGTCGTCCAGGCGCCCGGCGAGCACCGGGTGGAGCCGCACACCCCGCGCGAACCCGCGGCCGGCGAGGCGCTGGTGCGGGTCCACGCGACCGGCATCTGCGGCAGCGACCGCGAGGTGTACCAGGGCAACCGGCCCGAGGGGTACGTCCGTTACCCCCTCACGCCGGGGCACGAGTGGTCCGGGACGGTCCAGGCCGTCGGTGCCGGGGTGCCTTCAACTCTCGTAGGCCGCAAGGTCGTCGGGGAGGGCTTCCGCAACTGCCAGGTGTGCGACCGGTGTCACGCCGGGGAGACCACGCTGTGCACGGACGGCTACGAGGAGACCGGGTTCACGCAGCCCGGCGCGATGGCGACGACGCTGACGCTGCCCGCGCGGTTGCTGCACGTCCTGCCGGACGACGCGGACCTGACCGCCGCCGCGCTCCTTGAGCCGGCCGCCTGCATCGCGGCCGCCGCGATCAAGGCGAACGCGCTGCCGGGTGAGCGGGTGGCGGTCGTCGGGACCGGGACGCTCGGGATGTTCGCCGTTCAGTTCCTGAAGGCGGGCTCGCCGGCCGAGCTGCTCGTCGTGGGGACGCGCGGGGACCGGGAGGCGCTGTCGCGGCAGTTCGGCGCGAGCGACTTCCGGACCAGGGACCAGGAGCTGCCGGACGACTTCGACGTCGTCATCGAGACGGCCGGTTCGGCGTCGGCGGCGCGTACCGCGGCCTCGCTGCTGAGGCGCGGAGGGCGGCTGGTGCTGACCGGGATCCCGGCGGCGGGGGCGGACGGGCTCGACCCGACCGACCTCGTCGTACGGCAGCTGGAGGTGCACACCGTCTTCGGGGCGCCGCCGGACGCCTGGTCGCACACGGTGCGGGTGTTCGGTGCCGGGCTCCTCGATCCGCTGCCGCTGGTCACCCACGAGCTGCCGCTCGCGGAGTTCTCCGAGGCGATCGAGCTGGTCGGCTCCGGGGATCCGAAGGTCGGCAAGGTCCTGCTGAAGCCGTAGCTCCCCAGTCGTACGCCGGTACGGGGGCGATCTGTTGGTCTCCGTACCGGCGTACACCCAGTAGGTCTCAGGCAGGACCGCGTCACCCCGTACCCCGAGCCGCGAACCTCGTCCGAAATACCGAACATCCAGGACAACGAAGGAAAGCTTGTGACCGACGCTTCCGTTCCGGCAGCCCGTCGTCCCGGTGAGCCCGTGCTCACCGCGCTCGGCCTGGGTGCGCCCGCCCTCGACCCCGCCGACGCCTCCGCCCACTCCTTCCCGGGCGGTGGCCGCTGGCGCACCGAGGTCCCTTCCTGCGAGGGTCCCGAAGCGCTGGCCGTCATCCTGAAGGAGGCCTCCCGCCTCGACGTCCCGATCCACCGGATCAGCCAGGGCAGCGGCGTGTGGATGCTCTCCGACGCCGAGATCACCGAGATGGTCGAGGCGACCGCCGAACGCGACATCGAGCTCTGCCTGTTCACCGGCCCGCGCGGCACCTGGGACATCGGCGGCTCGACACGCACCGACTCGCGCGGCGGCGGCCTGCGCGCCCGGGGCCACGACGCGGTGGCCGGGTGTGTCGAAGACGCCGTCCGGGCAACGGAGTTGGGCGTCAAGTGCCTGCTCGTCGCCGACGAGGGCGTGCTGTGGACGCTGCACCGCGCCCGCGAGGCGGGCATCATCCCGGCCGACACGACGCTCAAGGTGTCCGCGCTGATCGGCCCGGTCAACCCGGCGGCCTACGCGGTCTACGAGCGGCTCGGCGCCGACTCGGTGAACGTGCCCAGCGATCTGACGCTGGATCACCTCACCGAGATCCGGCGGGTGTCGGGCGCACCTATGGACATGTACATCGAGGCCCCCGACGATCTCGGCGGTTACATCCGGATGTACGAGGTGGCCGAGCTGATCCGGCGCGGCGCACCGCTGTACCTCAAGTTCGGTCTGTCCAAGGCTCCTTCGATCTATCCCTGGGGCAACCATCTGCGGGACATCACGCTGAACACCGCCCGGGAGCGGGTGCGGCGCGGCCGGCTCGCCCTGGACCTGCTCGCCCGGCACGGCGCGGACGGCGACATGGCGCCGCTCGGCTCCCGGCTGCCGGGAACGCTCAACCGCTTCCCGACCGGGGACTGAGCAGACGCACAACCGCTTGCACGACCCGGCGCCTGACGGGGACGCCGGTCTCTCAACGACGAGAAACAAGGATTGATCACCATGCGCAACCGCAGAGCCGCGTTCGCCGCCATAGCCGGCGCCGCCTCCCTCGCCCTGACCCTGTCCGCCTGCGGCCAGAGCAGCGAGGGCGGCAGTGACGAGAAGACCGGGGACACCAAGGGCGCCCTGGTCGGTATCGCGATGCCGACCAAGTCGTCCGAGCGGTGGATCGCCGACGGCGCGAACGTCGAGAAGGACCTCCAGGCCAAGGGCTACAAGACGAAGCTGGTCTACGGCGAGGACAAGCCGGACCAGCAGGTCTCGCAGATCGAGACCCTCATCGCGCAGGGCGCGAAGGCGCTGATCATCGCCGCGATCGACAACAAGTCGCTGAACAACGTGCTCCAGCAGGCCGCCGACGCGAAGATCCCGGTCATCTCCTACGACCGCCTGATCCTCGGCACGAAGAACGTCGACTACTACGCGTCGTTCGACAACGAGAAGGTCGGCCAGCTCCAGGGCCAGTACCTCGTCGACAAGTTGGGCCTCGCGGGCGGCAAGGGCCCCTTCAACATCGAGCTGTTCGCCGGCTCGAACGACGACAACAACACCCGGTACTTCTTCAACGGCGCGATGAGCGTGCTCAAGCCGTACATCGACTCGAAGAAGCTGGTGGTCAAGTCCGGCCAGACCGAGCTGACCAAGGTCACCACGCTTCGCTGGGACGGCGCGACGGCCCAGCGCCGCATGGAGGACATCCTCACCTCGACGTACACCTCGGGCCGGGTCGACGCGGTGCTCTCGCCGTACGACGGCATCTCGATCGGCATCATCGCCGCGCTGCGCTCCGACGGTTACGGCTCCGCCGCGAAGCCGCTGCCGGTCATCACCGGCCAGGACGCCGAGATCGCGTCGGTGAAGTCGATCATCGCGGGCCAGCAGTCGATGACCGTCTTCAAGGACCTGCGCAAGCTCGCCCAGGTCGCCACCGACATGGTCGACGCCGAACTGAACGGCAAGAAGCCGGAGATCAACGACACCAAGTCCTACGACAACCGCACGAAGGTCGTCCCCGCGTACCTGCTGAAGCCGGTCAGCGTCGACAAGACCAACTGGGAGAAGGAGCTCGTGCAGAGCGGCTACTACCCGGCGGACAAGCTCAAGTAGGCGTCGGCTCCTAAGGATTGGAAGGCACGACCATGGCGGGACCCGTCCTGGAAATGCGCTCGATCGTCAAGACCTTTCCCGGTGTCAAAGCGCTCTCGGACGTCACACTGACGGTCCGTCAGGGCGAGGTCCACGCCATCTGCGGGGAGAACGGCGCCGGCAAGTCGACCTTGATGAAGGTGCTCTCCGGCGTTCATCCGCACGGGAGTTACGAGGGGGACATCCTCTTCGAGGGTGAGACCTGCGAGTTCAGGGACATCCGGGCGAGCGAGCACCGCGGCATCGTCATCATCCACCAGGAACTGGCGCTGTCGCCGTACCTCTCGCTGGCGGAGAACATCTTCCTCGGCAACGAGCATGCCCGGGGCGGGTTCATCGACTGGCGTGAAACCCTGCGGCACGGCACCGAGTTGCTGCGCCGGGTGGGCCTCACGGACCACCCGGACACCCGGGTCGCCGACATCGGCGTCGGCAAGCAGCAGCTGGTGGAGATCGCGAAGGCGCTCTCCAAGAAGGTGAAGCTGCTGATCCTCGACGAGCCGACTGCGGCGCTCAACGACGAGGACAGCGACAAACTCCTCGATCTCATCCTGGAGTTGAAGAACCAGGGCATCACCTCGATCATCATCTCCCACAAGCTCAACGAGATCCGCAAGGTCGCCGACTCGGTGACGATCATCCGCGACGGCCGGTCCATCGAGACGCTGGACGTGAAGGCGCCGGAGACCACCGAGGACCGGATCATCAACGGCATGGTCGGCCGGGACCTCGACCACCGCTTCCCCGAACGCAGCGCGTACGACGGGGAGGTGGGCGACGCGCCGGCCCTGGAGATCAAGGGCTGGACGGTCGGGCACCCGATCGACCAGCACCGCAAGGTGGTTGACGATGTGTCACTTCACGTGCGGCGCGGGGAGATCGTCGGTATCGCCGGCCTGATGGGCGCCGGCCGTACCGAGCTGGCGATGAGCGTCTTCGGCCGTACGTACGGGCGTTACTCCGGTGGCACGGTCCTCAAGGACGGCAAGGAGATCCGCACCAGGACGGTCTCCGAGGCGGTCGAGCACGGCATCGCGTACGTCACCGAGGACCGCAAGCACTACGGGCTGAACCTGATCGACACCATCAACCGCAACATCTCGCTGACCGCGCTGAGCAAGGTCGCGAAGCGCGGGATCGTCGACGAGCACGAGGAGCAGCGGGTCTCCGAGGGCTACCGCAAGTCGATGAACATCAAGGCGCCGACGGTGTTCGAGCCGGTGGGCAAGTTGTCCGGCGGCAACCAGCAGAAGGTCGTCCTCAGCAAGTGGATCTTCGCGGGTCCCGAGGTGCTGATCCTGGACGAGCCCACGCGCGGTATCGACGTGGGCGCCAAGTACGAGATCTACACGGTCATCGACCAGTTGGCGGCCCAGGGCAAGGCGGTCGTCTTCATCTCCTCCGAGCTGCCCGAACTGCTCGGCATGTGCGACCGCATCTACACCATGGCCGCAGGGCGGCTCACGGGTGAGTTCCCGCGGGCCGAGGCCACGCAGGAAGTGCTGATGCGTCAGATGACGAAGGACAAAGAGGTAACGCGATGAGCACCGACGTGACCGACAAGAGCCCGGCAGCGGCGCCGCCCGGCAAGGGCGGGGGTTCCCAAGCGGGCGGCAATCTGCTCCAGTTGGTGCTGAACGGCCTGCGCCGCAACATGCGCCAGTACGGCATGCTGATCGCGCTCGGCCTGATCGTCGTGCTGTTCCAGATCTGGACCAACGGCGACCTGCTGCTGCCGCGCAACGTCTCCAACCTGGTGTTGCAGAACAGCTACATCCTGATCCTGGCGATCGGGATGATGCTGGTCATCATCGCCGGGCACATCGACCTGTCGGTGGGGTCGATCACGGCGTTCGTCGGTGCCTTCGCGGCCGTGCTGACCGTGCAGCACGGTGTGTCCTGGCCGGTCGCGCTGGTGCTGTGCCTGGTCATCGGGGCGGTCGCCGGCGCCGTACAGGGCTTCCTCATCGCCTACTTCGGCATACCGTCGTTCATCGTGACCCTGGCGGGGATGCTGCTCTTCCGCGGGGTCACGGAGATCCTGCTGGAGGGCCAGACCCTCGGCCCGTTCCCCGACGGGCTCCAGAAGATGGGCAACGGGTTCCTGCCCGAGGTCGGTCCTGACACCAACTACCACAACATCACGCTGCTGTTGGGGTTCGCGCTGATCGCCTTCACGGTCCTCCAGGAGGTCCGGGACAGGAAGCGCCAGCAGGAGTTCTCGCTCGACGTCGTGCCGCGCAACCTGTTCCTGCTGAAGCTGGCCGCGATCTCCGCGGCGATCCTCTCCGTCACGATGCTGCTGGCCAGCTACAAGGGTGCGCCGAACATCCTGCTCATCCTCGGTGTGCTGGTGGTCGGTTACGGCTACCTGATGCGCAACTCGGTCTTCGGCCGCCACATCTACGCGATCGGCGGCAACCTCCCGGCGGCGAAGCTGTCCGGCGTCAAGGACAAGAAGGTCACCTTCCTTGTCTTCCTGAACATGGGCGTGCTCGCGGCCCTGGCGGGTCTGGTGGTCGCCGCCCGTCTGAACGCGGCCTCGCCGAAGGCGGGTCTGAGCTTCGAACTGGAGGCGATCGCCTCCTCGTTCATCGGTGGCGCGTCCATGAGCGGCGGTGTGGGTACCGTCCTCGGCGCGATCATCGGTGGTCTCGTCCTCGGTGTGCTGAACAACGGCATGAACCTCCTCAGTGTCGGCACCGACTGGCAACAGGTCATCAAGGGCCTCGCCCTGCTGGCGGCGGTCGGGTTCGACGTGTGGAACAAGCGCAAGTCCGGTTCTTAACCATCTCCGGGCCTCACCCCTAAGGGGTGGGGCCCCACCCTTAAGGGGAGCCGCAGAATGGAACTGAACAGACGCACGGTCATCGCGGGCGCCGCCGCGGCGGGTCTCGCCGCGACCACCCTCGGCGGAACGGCTGAGGCGAGCACGGGTACTACGGGTACGGGTACGGCCGGGGGCGGCCGGACGCCGACGAAGAAGCTGTTCGGCAAGCTCGCCGACGGCACGAAGGTGTACGTGTGGTCGCTGGCCAACGGCGGCACGAGGCTCCAGGTCCTGTCCTACGGCGGCATCGTGCACTCCCTGGAGACCCCGGACCGGCACGGCCACTACACGAACGTCTCCGCCGGGTTCGCCACCATCGAGGACTACGTCGCCAAGTCCCCCTACTTCGGCGCGCTGATCGGGCGCTACGGCAACCGCATCGACAAGGGCCAGTTCACCCTGGACGGCAAGAAGTACCAGCTGTCCGTCAACGACGGCGTGAACAGCCTGCACGGCGGCGCCAAGGGCTTCGACAAGCACGTCTGGAACGTCGAGCCGTTCGTGAAGGGCACGGACGTCGGCCTGCGCCTGTACTACACGAGCGTCGACGGTGAGATGGGCTACCCGGGCACGTTGAAGACGAAGGTGACGTACACGCTCACCAAGCACGGCGAGTGGATCATCGACTACGAGGCCACCACCGACAAGGCCACCGTCGTCAACCTCACGAGCCACGTGTACTGGAACCTCGCGGGTGAGGGCAGCGGCACGATCGAGAACCACGAGCTGACGATCGCCGCCTCCCGCTACACCCCGACCGACTCCGGCCTCATCCCCACGGGTGAGCTGGCCAAGGTCGCGGGCACCCCCTTCGACTTCCGCAAGACCAAGACCGTCGGCCGTGACATCCGCGCCGGCCACGCCCAGCAGATCCTCGCCAAGGGGTTCGACCACAACTGGGTGCTGGACAAGGGGATCACCGCGAAGCCGGTGCACGTCGCGACGCTGCGCGACCCGAAGTCGGGCCGCACGCTGAAGATCGCCACCGACCAGCCGGGGCTCCAGTTCTACTCCGGCAACTTCCTGGACGGCACCCTGACCGGCACCGGCGGCCACACCTACCGCCAGGGCGACGCGCTCTGCCTGGAGACGCAGCACTTCCCGGACGCGCCGAACCAGCCCAAGTTCCCGTCGACGACGCTGCGTCCGGGGCAGGTGTACCGGACGCGTACGGTGCACTCGTTCAGCGCGCGGTGAGCCCGGATCCGTCGAACAGGCTTTAGCCATACGGACGTTGCCCGCTGAAGACTCACAACTTCTTACCGATTTCTCAGTGGGTGAACAGCGCCGACGCGGTCTCCGTATGTAGGGGCGGCCCGTGCTTTCTCGCACGGGCCCGCCCACTACGGAGGTTCCATGGCCGACAACGTCACCTCGTTGTTCCGCAGCGCGACGGCGCACAGCCCGTCGATGGCGGCGCTGACGCGGGAGGGCGGGGAGGGCACCGGCCCGGTCGACTTCTGTATCCCGTGCAACCCCTACTTCCCGACGCCCGCGATGTTCGACGACATGGCGGCCCGGTTCCGCGACATCATCACGTACTACCCGAGCAGCGCCGAGACGATCACGTCCGAGCTGTGCAACCTCCTCCAACTCCCGCCGCAGGCCGTGGCGATGGGCAACGGCTCCACCGAACTCATCACCTGGATCGACCACTTGCTGGTCCGCGAGTCGCTCGCGGTGCCGGTGCCGACGTTCGGCCGGTGGACCGACCAGCCGATGGAGACCGGCAAGCGGGTCGACATGTTCCCGCTCCAGGAGGCCAACGGTTTCGTCCTGGACCTCGCCCAGTACGCGGAGTTCATCCGCTCCCGGGGCAGCAGGGTCGCGGTGATCTGCAACCCCAACAACCCCGACGGCGGCTTCCAGCACCGGCAGGCGCTGGTGCAGTTCATGGACTCGATGGCCGGCCTCGACCTCGTCGTCATCGACGAGTCGTTCCTGGAGTTCGCGGACGCCGAGCAGGAACCCAGCGTCGTCCAGGAGGCCATGCTGCGACCCAACGTCGTCGTCCTGCGCAGCCTCGGCAAGAACTTCGGGCTGCACGGCGTCCGGTTCGGCTACCTCGTCGCGAACCCCTCGCTGGCGGGCAGGATCCGCTCGATGCTGCCGAAGTGGAACCTCAACTCCTTCGCCGAGCACGTGGTGTTCATGCTGAAGGACCACGGTCCTGAGTACGCGCAGAGCCTGTTGCAGGTGCGCAAGGACCGGCTGGAGATGGCGAGTCAGCTCTCCGCGCTGCCGGGTCTGACGGTCTACCCCTCGCAGGGGAACTTCCTGTTCGTCCGTCTTCCGGTGGGAGCCGAGGGGACGGTGGTCCGGGACCGGCTGCTGACCGAGCACCGGATCCTGGTCCGGGAGTGCGGCAACAAGATCGGCTCCTCCAGCCGCTTCCTGCGGCTCGTGGTGCGCCCCCAGGTGGATGTGCGCCGTCTGGTGTCCGGGATGGAACAGGTGCTCTACGGGACCCGTAAGGGGAATCCCGTACCCGAGCTGGCCCCCGCGGTGGGCTACAGCTCCGGTACGGCCGCGGTCGACCGGCTGGTCACGAACGGCGCCGGCATGCAGGGACTTGCCGCTCAGGCCCTCGCGGCCGGCGCCCCGGCTCCGATGGCGGCGGCCGTCGGAGCCGGATTGCCGATGCAGGCGCCGATGACGCCGTTGCCGGCGGCGACGCCG
>NZ_JBTYMC010000229.1:0-10743 GCF_054880855.1 Streptomyces sp. S6
GCGTCGGGCATGCCCTGGGCCGCGGGCGCCACCTCGTGCCCGTCGCGGATGGCCACGACGGCGAACCGGCGCGGCGCGTCCTCGGGCGTCTTGAGCAGCTCGCGCATCATGGCGCGATAACGCTCCTCGAAGACGTTCAGCGGCAGCACCAGTCCCGGGAACAGCACCGAGTTCAGGGGGAAGAGGGGGAGACGGACGATGGTCACGGCGGAGAAGCCTAATGGTCCGCGCCGGTCGCATGTCCGTCATGGCCGCTCCACGGACGGGCCGGACGGCCGCTCACGATGTCCTCGCGGACGGCGAGGAAGTGGCCGAGAGGGTCGTCCGAGAAGCGGTTCCAGGGGAACGATGTGACGTACGGGCCGAGCATCCGCAGCTGGACGAGGGCGTCCTCCCGCCGGTCGAGCCGGGACAGGACGTAGACCAGGCCGTTGCGCACCTCGGCCGCGCGCGAGTCGTCCGGGCCGAGACGGGCCGACAGGACGATCGCCCGGTCCGCCGCCGCGTCGAGCCGGGCGCGCGGCACCTCGGGGCCGCAGCCGTCCGTCAGATAGATCATGGCGGTGAGCGCGGGCAGCGACTGGACGAGGGAGTCGGCGGGGGCGTCCTGCGCGGCGCGGTCGGCGAAGTCGAAGCACTCGCGGTGCGCGCCGTGCCAGGAGAAGGCCAGGTAGCGCAGGGCGGCCAGATGGCACCCGAAGTGGTGCGGCGAGCGGCGGACGGCCGCCTCCCACAGCTCCCCGAAGTACTTGTGCCCGGCATGCGCCCCGCGCGCGTGGTCCAGGGCGATGCGCCACGGCACCGGGTCGCGGTCCCAGCTCTGCGCGGCGGCCGTGATCAGCGGGCTGACCTCGCGCAGCAGCTCCTCTCGGGCGGGCGAGCGCCAGGCGCGGCCCATCGCGAGCTGGGCGGCGACGACCAGGACGTCCGGATCGCGGGGGGCGCGCGAACGCCACTCCTCGAACCACTCGGGCCGCGCGTCCGCGAACGCGGCGAGGCGCCTGACGTAGCCGTCGCGGGCCTCCCAGTCGCGGCGCACGCGGGTGCGTGCGAGGAGTCCGGCCGCCGGTCTGTGCTCGCCGCGCCCGGCTGCGACGAGCGCGGGGCCGAGGAGGTCGTCGGGGACGTCGAGGAGCATCTCGTCGTCGGCCGGCAGTCCGGTCGCGGCGAGGGGCGGCGCGGCCTTCGGGGCGCGGGCCGGGCGGATGAACGTGGGCAGCAGAGCCATGGTGCCGACCATTGAAAAACGCTGGTCGGCCGCGCGCCAGAGGCTGAGCCCATCCGATGGAAAGTTGTACGTCCAGAAGTCAAGGGACGGTAAAAGGTTACCGTTCAGTCGGCACGGTACGGGCACGGCGTGTGCTTTCCGTGGGTGCCGGGGCACTGGGGGTGGGGGTTCCGTGCGGATCTCGGCGCGCATGTTTCAGTCCCTCCGCAGCATGCGCGTCGCGCCCGCTGCGACCGTCGTCGCGAGGATCCAGCCGAGGAGGATCATCGCCGCCGCCGCCCACTGCCAGGCGCCGTCCAGCCGCCACTGGCCGGCCTGGCCGAGGTCGATCACCGGCAGGAGCAGGTCCAGGGCGAACAGGACCGGGTCCCAGGACGGGCCGCCGCCGCCCGTGGCGTGGTGCGGGGCGTGGCCGAAGGCGACCGAGCCCGCCGCCCACAGGACCCCCATCCACACCGCCGCCCGCCCCGGCCGGTACCCGTAGGCGACCGTCCAGTCCTGCGCGTACCCCCACAGCTTCGCCCCCGGCGGGAGCGTCTCGCGGCGGCGGCGCTGCTTGGCGAGCAGGGTCTCCCGCGCGTCCTCGTCCTCCCCGCCCGCGCGCAGGACCGCCGCCAGCCGCTCGTAGGGCTCCGGCGCGTACTCCGCGGTCGCCGCCGCGACCCAGGCGAGGCGCGCGGGCAGCGGGAAGGGGCCGACCGGGACGAGGTTGTCGTACGTGAACCCCGCCATGTGCAGCCGGCCGGGGCCCGGCCAGGCCGTGGCGCGGTCGATCAGGTTGACCACCCGGGCCCCCGACAGGACGACCGTCCCGCGCGCGGGACGCTCCCCGAGGAAGCGCAGCTCCGAGGCGTGCACCCGGCGCAGCGACACCTCCTGGTCGTCCGCGAGGACGAACCGCGCGGACTGGAGGTCGACGGCGTCCCCGAACCGCCCGTCGTCCAGCCTGAGGCCGCCCCGGCACTCGAACCGCTGGACCCTGATGCCCCGCGCGGGCGTCACCCCCGCCGGTTGGCCGAGGCCGCCGGTCGCCGCCGGGGTCAGGTACAGCGAGCGCTCGACGGTCAGTTGCGGGGCGTTGAGCGCGAACCGGCCTCCCGGGTCGGCGAGACGTGCCCCGCGCAGGCTCAGGGACACCCCGACCTTCGCGCCGCGCAGGCTCAGCTCGCCGTACGACTCCAGCAGCTCCGCCTGGACGTCCTGGCCGACCGTCATCCCGTCGGCGACGAGGGAGCGTCCGCTGCGGTCGGGGTGCACCACCGCCTGGTTGAGCATCAGGTCCGTTCCTATGTGGGCGTCGGTCAGCCGGATGCCCTCGGGGAAGCGGCTGCGCGGGAGGTGCAGGTCCCCTTCCGTGTGCACCCGGGCCGCCTCCAGGCGGGGGACCGCGCAGTCCACCAGCCGCAGGGTCGTGAACCGGGCCTCCGGGAGCAGCACCTCCTGGTCGAACCGGCAGCCTCGGAGTTCGACGTAGGGCAGGACCCGGCCGCCGGAGAGGTCGAGCGCGCCGCTGATCCGGACCCCGGCGAGCTTCAGCGAGGACACCCGGCCGGTCAGCGCCGGCGGGCCGTCCAGCAGGAGCCAGGCCACCACCCTCGCCCGCACCGTCCGCCCCTCGCCCCAGGGGTGCCCGCCGTGCGGGTCGTCCACCTCGGGGTTGCCGCAGGTCAGGTCGTACAGCCCGCCGTCCCGGAACGCCTGCCACAGCCCCGCCTCGACCGCCGTCAGATCCCCCGGAAGGTCCCTGACATGCGGTCCGGCCCCCTCGATCACGACTTTCCCTCCTTCCTCGCACATTTGTTCCGCCCCTGTTCTGCCCGCTGGGTCATGCTTTGAACACTGAACGTGACATCGATCAGTGAAAGTTCCCGACTCTGGCTACTTTGCGTGACGAACTCGTTCTGTATCAGCCATTGATACGCGCGAACGGCCCCCGAACCGGTTCTGCGAGAATTGGCCCCGTGATCTCACGTATCGATCTGCGCGGCGACGCCCTCCCTGAGGGACCCGCCCTGCGCGACCTGCTGCCCCGAGCCGACTTCGACGTCTCGGCCGCCCTGGAGAAGGTGCGTCCGATCTGCGAGGCCGTCCATCATCGGGGAGACGCGGCGCTGATCGACTTCGCCGAGAAGTTCGACGGGGTACGGCTCACGTCCGTCCGCGTCCCCGCCGAGGCGCTCACCGCCGCGCTGGCCGAACTCGACCCCGCCGTCCGCGCCGCCCTGGAGGAGTCCATCCGGCGCGCGCGCCTCGTGCACCGCGCACAGCGCCGCACGACCCACACGACCCAGGTCGTGCCGGGCGGAAGTGTGACCGAGAAGTGGGTGCCCGTCGACCGGGTCGGGCTCTACGCGCCGGGCGGCCGGTCGGTCTACCCGTCCTCGGTGATCATGAACGTCGTGCCGGCGCAGGAGGCGGGCGTCGAGTCGATCGCCCTGGCCTCGCCCGCGCAGGCCGAGTTCGACGGGCTCCCGCACCCCACGATCCTCGCCGCGTGCGCGCTCCTCGGAGTCGACGAGGTCTACGCCGCCGGCGGCGCCACGGCCGTCGCGATGTTCGCCTACGGCACCGAGTCCTGCCCGCCCGCGAACATGGTCACCGGCCCCGGCAACATCTGGGTCGCCGCCGCCAAACGGTTCTTCACCGGCAGGATCGGCATCGACGCCGAGGCCGGACCCACCGAGATCGCGGTCCTCGCGGACGCGAGCGCCGACCCCGTGCACATCGCGTCCGACCTGATCAGCCAGGCCGAACACGACCCGCTCGCCGCCGCCGTCCTCGTCACCGACTCCGCCGAACTCGCGGACGCCGTCGAGAAGGAACTGGTCCCGCAGGTCGCCGCCAGCAAGCACATCGACGACCGGATCGCCCCCGCGCTCGCGGGCCGGCAGTCCGCGATCGTCCTCGTCGACGGCATCGAGGAGGGCCTGCGCGTCGTGAACGCGTACGGCGCCGAGCACCTGGAGATCCAGACCGCCGACGCCGCCGCCGTCGCCGACCGCGTGCGCAACGCGGGCGCCGTCTTCGTCGGCCCCTGGGCGCCCGTCTCCCTCGGCGACTACGCGGCCGGCTCCAACCACGTCCTGCCCACCGGAGGGTGCGCCTGCCACTCCTCCGGCCTGTCCGTGCAGTCGTTCCTGCGCGGCATCCACATCGTCGACTACACGCGCGAGGCACTCGCCGAGGTCGCCCACCACGTCGTCACGCTCGCGGAGGCCGAAGACCTCCCGGCACACGGCGCGGCGGTCAAGGCGAGGTTCGACTGGAAGGTCCCGGAGAGCAAGTGACAGGCATCGACGATCTCCCCGTACGGGACGAGCTGCGCGGCAAGTCCCCCTACGGAGCGCCCCAACTGGACGTCCCCGTCCGGCTGAACACGAACGAGAACCCCTACCGGCTCCCCGAGGAACTGGTCGAGCGGATCGCCGAGCGCGTGCGCGAAGCCGCCCGCGACCTCAACCGCTACCCCGACCGGGACGCCGTCGAGCTGCGCACCCAGCTCGCCAAGTACCTCACGGACACCACCGGGTACGAGGTCGCGCGCGCCAACGTGTGGGCGGCGAACGGCTCCAACGAAGTCATTCAGCAACTGCTCCAGACCTTTGGCGGGCCCGGCCGCACCGCGATCGGCTTCGAGCCGTCGTACTCGATGCACGGCCTCATCGCGCGCGGGACGGGCACGAACTGGATCCCGGGGCCCCGCAGCGACGACTTCACGATCGACGTGGCCGACGCGAGCCGGGCGATCGCCGAGGCCCGTCCGGACGTCGTCTTCGTGACGACCCCCAACAACCCCACCGGCAACGCCGTCCCGCGCGAGACCGTCCTCGCGCTGTACGAGGCGGCGCAGGCCGCGAAGCCGTCCATGGTCGTCGTCGACGAGGCGTACATCGAGTTCAGCCACGGCGACTCGCTGCTGCCGCTCCTCGCGGGCCGGCCGAACCTGGTGATCTCCCGGACGATGTCCAAGGCGTTCGGCGCCGCAGGGCTGCGCCTGGGCTACCTCGCCGCCCACCCGGCGGTCGTCGACGCCGTGCAGCTCGTACGACTTCCCTACCACCTCTCGGCGGTCACCCAGGCGACCGCCCTGGCCGCCCTGGAGCACACCGGGACGCTCCTGAAGTACGTCGAGCAGCTCAAGGCGGAGCGCGACCGGCTGGTCGGCGAGCTGCGGGCCATCGGCTACGAGGTGACCGAGTCCGACGCCAACTTCGTGCAGTTCGGCCGTTTCGACGACCCGCACGCCGCGTGGCGATTCATTCTGGACCGCGGCGTCCTGATCAGGGACAACGGGGTACCCGGATTCCTCAGGGTGTCCGCCGGCACCCCCGCGGAGAACGACGCGTTCCTGGACGCGGTCCGTGAACTCAAGAAGGAGCAGCGCGCATGAACCGCGTCGGCCGTATAGAGCGCACCACCAAGGAGACGTCCGTCCTGGTCGAGATCGACCTCGACGGCACCGGCAGAACCGAGGTCTCCACGGGCGTCGGCTTCTACGACCACATGCTCGACCAGCTCGGCCGGCACGGTCTGTTCGACCTGACCGTGAAGACCGAGGGCGACCTGCACATCGACTCGCACCACACCATCGAGGACACCGCCCTCGCCCTCGGCGCCGCCTTCAAGCAGGCCCTCGGCGACAAGGTCGGCATCTACCGCTTCGGCAACTGCACGGTCCCCCTCGACGAGTCCCTCGCCCAGGTGACTGTGGACCTCTCCGGCCGCCCGTACCTCGTGCACACCGAGCCCGAGAAGATGGCGCCGATGATCGGCGAGTACGACACGACGATGACCCGGCACATCCTGGAGTCCTTCGTCGCCCAGGCCCAGATCGCCCTGCACGTCCACGTCCCCTACGGACGCAACGCGCACCACATCGTCGAGTGCCAGTTCAAGGCCCTCGCCCGCGCGCTGCGCTACGCCAGCGAACGCGACCCCCGCGCGGCGGGCATCCTCCCCTCGACGAAGGGCGCGCTGTGACCGGCCTGTCGACGATTCTGATCGTTCTCGGACTCTTCCTGCTCGGCGGTGTCTACTCCTTCGCCAAGCAGAAGATGCCGACGAGCCTGATCGTGCTGCTGTCCATCGGCGCCGGGATGTGTCTCGTCGCGGGTGTCCTCAGGCTGGAGGTGTGGAATTGAGCGGCTCCCCGAAGAAGGTCGTCGTCTTCGACTACGGCTTCGGCAACGTCAGGTCCGCGGAACGCGCTCTCGCGCGCGTGGGCGCCGACGTCGAGATAACGCGTGACTTCGACACGGCGATGAACGCGGACGGCCTCCTGGTGCCCGGCGTGGGCGCCTTCGCGGCCTGCATGAAGGGCCTGAAGGCGGCGCGCGGCGACTGGATCGTCGGCCGGCGGCTGTCCGGCGGGCGCCCGGTGATGGGCATCTGCGTCGGCATGCAGATCCTCTTCGCGCGCGGCATCGAGCACGGTGTGGAGACCGAGGGCCTCGACGAGTGGCCCGGCACGGTCGAACCCCTCAAGGCCGACGTCGTCCCGCACATGGGCTGGAACACCGTGGACGCCCCTGAGGGCTCCGAACTCTTCGCCGGGGTCGAACCGGACACGCGCTTCTACTTCGTGCACTCCTACGGCGTCCAGGACTGGTCCCTGGAGGTCCGCAACCCCACCATCAGGGCCCCCAAGGTCGCCTGGACGACCCACGGCACCCCCTTCGTGGCCGCCGTCGAGAACGGCGCCCTGTGGGCCACGCAGTTCCACCCGGAGAAGTCCGGCGACGCCGGAGCACAGCTCCTCACCAACTGGATCGGAACACTGTGACTGTGTCGTCTGAAAACCTCCTCGAACTCCTCCCCGCCGTCGACGTCCGCGACGGCCAGGCCGTCCGCCTCGTGCACGGCGAGTCCGGGACCGAGACGTCCTACGGCTCCCCCCTGGAGGCCGCCCTCGCCTGGCAGCGCGCGGGCGCCGAGTGGCTGCACCTCGTCGACCTGGACGCCGCGTTCGGCACCGGCGACAACCGCGCGCTGATCTCCGAGGTCACCGGCGCGATGGACATCAAGGTCGAGCTGTCCGGCGGCATCCGCGACGACGACACGCTGGCCGCCGCCCTCGCCACGGGCTGCACGCGCGTGAACCTCGGCACGGCCGCCCTGGAGACCCCCGAGTGGGTCGCCAAGGTCATCGCCGAGCACGGCGACAGGATCGCCGTCGGCCTCGACGTCCGCGGCACGACGCTGCGCGGGCGCGGCTGGACCCGCGACGGCGGCGACCTGTACGAGACGCTGGAGCGCCTGAACGCCGAGGGCTGCGCGCGGTACGTCGTCACCGACATCGCCAAGGACGGCACCCTCCAGGGCCCCAACCTGGAGCTGCTGCGCAGCGTCTGCGCCGCGACGGACCGCCCGGTCGTCGCCTCCGGCGGCGTGTCGTCCCTCGACGACCTGCGCGCCATCGCCGAACTCGTCCCCCTCGGCGTCGAGGGCTCCATCGTCGGCAAGGCCCTCTACGCGAAGGCCTTCACCCTCGAAGAGGCGCTGGCGGCGGTGTCGTCATGACGTCCGGCGTGCAGCGTGTCGCGAGCGGGTCGCCCTGGGAGGAGCCGTTCGGCTTCTCCCGCGCGGTCGCGGCGGGCGACCGGATCCTCGTCGGCGGGACGACGTCTTTCAAGGGCGGCGTGCTGCACGGCGAGGGCGACCCCTACGAGCAGGCCAAGGCGGCGTTCGGAACCGCCCTGGAGGCCATCGCCGAACTGGGCGCCGGCCCGGAGTCGGTGATCCGCACCCGGGTCCTGCTCACCCACGCGCGGGACGTCGACGAGGCCGGGCGCGCGCACAAGGAGATCTTCGACGCGGTACGCCCGGTGACCACGTTCGTCGTCGTCACCGGGTTCGTCGACCCGCGCATCCTCGTCGAGGTCGAGCTGGAAGCGTACCGAGGAGCCGACTCATGACCCTGGCCGTCCGCGTGATCCCCTGCCTGGACGTCGACAACGGACGGGTCGTCAAGGGCGTCAACTTCCAGAACCTGCGCGACGCGGGCGACCCCGTCGAGATGGCCAAGGTGTACGACGCCGAGGGCGCCGACGAACTGACGTTCCTCGACATCACCGCGTCCTCCGGCAACCGGGAGACCACCTACGACGTGGTGCGCCGCACCGCCGAGCAGGTGTTCATCCCGCTCACCGTCGGCGGGGGCGTACGCGCGCCCGAGGACGTCGACAAGCTGCTGCGTGCCGGTGCCGACAAGGTGGGCGTCAACACGGCCGCCATCGCCCGTCCCGAGCTGATCGAGGAGATCGCCGAGCGGTTCGGGAGCCAGGTGCTCGTGCTGTCCGTGGACGCGCGGCGCACCGAGTCCGGGTCGTTCGAGGTGACCACCCACGGCGGGCGCCGGGGGACCGGCATCGACGCCGTCGAGTGGGCCCACCGGGCCGCCGAGCTGGGAGCGGGCGAGATCCTCCTTAACTCGATGGACGCCGACGGGACGAAGGACGGGTACGACATCGAGCTGATCGAGGCCGTGCGCAAGCACGTCTCCGTGCCGTTGATCGCCTCCGGGGGCGCCGGGAAGCTGGGCGACTTCGCGCCGGCGGTGGGGGCGGGGGCGGACGCCGTGCTGGCGGCCTCCGTGTTCCACTTCGGGGATCTGCGGATCGGGGATGTGAAGCGGGCGCTGCGGGAAGCCGGGCGGCCGGTGCGGTGAGGTTCTTGTGAGGTAAGCCCCGTTCGCTATGGCGAGCGGGGCTTACCTGTCGCTAGATACGAAAGAGAAGTTGCGCAAAATGTGTTGCGCAACTTCTCTTTCGTATCTAGCGTGAGAGGCATGACAAGTCAGGAGAGGGACCGGCGGATCACCGACGTGGGCACGCTCAAGGCGCTCGCGCACCCGCTGCGGTCGAAGCTGTACCGGGGGCTCACCGTCGCGCGCGTGGCGACCGCCTCGCAGCTCGCCGAGCAGGTCGACGAGGCCGTGTCCCTCGTCAGCTACCACCTGCGCAAGCTCGCCGAGCACGGGCTCATCGAGGAGGCCGAGCCGCAGAGCGCGGACGGTCGGGAGCGGTGGTGGCAACGGACCTCCGACGGGCTGCGCATCCACGACTCCGACTTCCGGGACGCGCCCGAGAAGGCCGCCGCGCACACCGCCGCCAGCCGGCTCTTCTTCGAGCAGCGCGCGGACATGTACCGCCGCTTCCTCGACGAACGCGCGCACTGGAGCGCCGAGTGGAACGCCGCCGTCGAGTCCTCCGAGTCCAACCTCCGGCTCACGGCCGCCGAACTGTCCGAGCTGAACCGGGAGGTGCTGGCCCTGGTACAGCGGTACGAGGAGGCCGGGCGAGCCGCCGAGGCGGCGGGGGGCACGGAGGGGCGGGAGAACGTCCAGGTGCAGACGTACGCGTTCCCGTTCCGGTTCTGAGGGGGTCGGGGTGAAGAGCGCGATCGGGGTCGCGGAGAGGCCCTCCGCCGGGCGTGTCGCCCACCGGGACCCCAACGTCCTTCGGTGGCTCGCCGGGTTCACCGCGTCCGGGGTCGGCGACAACGTGTACTACCTCGCCGTCTCCTGGACCGCCGTCCAGTCCGGGACGCCCCTTCAGGCGGGGCTCGTGACCGTCGCCGCAGCGCTGCCCAGGGCCGTCCTGATGCTGGGCGGGGGAGTCCTCGCCGACCGGTACGGCGCCCGGCGTGTCGTCCTCGCCGGCACGGGGGCGCGGTGCGCGCTGGTGCTCTCCGCCGCCCTCCTCCTGCTCCTCACCAGCCCCCGACTCTGGGTCCTCGCGGCCGTCGCCGTCGTCTTCGGCGTCATCGACGCGGCCTTCCTGCCCGCCGCGGGCGCCCTCCCGGCCCTCATAGCCGACCCCGGGCAGCTCGGGCGGGTGCAGGGCCTCCGGGGGCTGTCCACACGACTGGCGAACGTCCTGGGCGGGCCGCTGGGCGGGCTGGGGGTGGCGGTGGGGGGTACCGCCGGGGCCTTCGGGGTGGCCGCGCTGCTGATCGGGGTGTCGTGGCCGGTGCTGGGGGCGGTTCGGGTGCGGGCGGGGGTGGGGCGGGGTGGTGCCGGGGTGGTGCACGCGTGCGTGCGTGAAGGGGACGTCTGCGGGCAGGCCGGCGATCTGGACGCCGGGGCGCCCACGCGTGCGCGCGAGGATGGCATCGAGACCAGGGCGGGGGACCGGTGCGGTCGTGTGCGGGTGGGGGATTCGGCGGGTGCCGGGGACGTGGGGTCCGCGCGCGGGAGTGCCGGGAAACGGGGGGTCTGGAGGCGTGAGGTTCTCGGGGAGTTGGTCGACGGGGTGCGGTATGTGCGGCGGGATCGGGTGCTGGCGGCGTTGGTGGTGTCCGTGATGCTCAGTGACCTGGGGTTCGTGGGGCCGATGAATCTGGGGCTGACCCTGCTTGCCGGGGAGCGGGGGTGGGGGGCCTCCGGGCTGGGGCTCGTGCTGGCCGGGTTCGGGGTCGGGGCCGGTGGGGCGTCGGCGGTGCTCGCCTGGCGGGGCCGCGTCCCGCGCGCGGGGCTCGTGCTGGCGTTCGCCACGATCGGGGGCGCCCTCGCGATC
>NZ_JBTYMC010000230.1:0-10739 GCF_054880855.1 Streptomyces sp. S6
GGCGCCGAGGACGGCACCGCCGTGGCGGCGCCGGCGGGTTCGCCGCGGCGGACGTACGGTGCGCTGGTCGCCTTGACGCTGCTGAATCCCCTGACGGTCGTCTACTTCGGTGCCCTGGTCGTCGGCGGGCAGGCGGGGGCCGCCTCTTTCGGTCAGGGTCTGGTCTTCGTCCTCGGCGCCTTCGCGGCCTCCAGCAGCTGGCAGCTCCTCCTCGCCACCGGCGGGGCGCTGCTGGGGCGCGTCCTGACCGGGCCTCGCGGGCGGCTCGCCACCGCTGTCGTCGGCAACACCGTCGTCCTGTTCCTCGCCGCGCGTCTCGCGTGGTCGGCGGGGTGAACCACGGCGCCGCCCGCGCCGGGCCGGGCTCAGTCGATCGTCTTGACCACCCGGGCGGGCACCCCCGCGACCATCGTGCCGGGCGGAACGTCACGCGTGACGACCGCACCGGCCGCGACGACCGCGCCGGCGCCGATGGTCACCCCCTGCGTGATCACGGCCGCCGTCCCGATCCAGACGTCGTCCTCGATGAGGATCGGTGCCCAGGTCAGGAACTCACGGCGCTCCGCGAGGGGCAGCGGATGCCCTCCGGTGATGAGGCTGACCTTCGGGGCGATCATCACGCCGTCGCCGATTCGGATGCCCCCCTTGTCCATGAAGGTGCATCCCTGGTTGACGAAGACCCTCCCCCCGAACGTCGTGCCGAGACCGTACTCGGTGAAGAACGGCGGATAGATCGTCACCGACTCCGGCAACGGTCCCCCGAACACAACCGAAAGTAGTTCCGCTCGGCCCTGCGTGTCACTGAACGGCAGCACGTTCAGCCGAGACGTCGCATCGGTCACCTCCTCGACCCGCTCCGCGAAGCGTGCGAATTCGGGTGTCTTGACGTACATGACCTGCTCTGTGCGAGTAGACATGCGCCTATCCCACCACCGCGCGGAGCACCCGATCAAACAACTCGGGCGACTGCGGCCACAACTGATCGTTGTGCCGATCGGGATGCCTGTCCAGGCCGGACGCGACTCCAACTCCTCCGCCTCGGCCCTCCGACTAATATCTCGCCGAGCGAGAGGAATGCCATGTCGCCGTCCGCTTTCGATCTTGTCTACGACGAACTCCGTGCCCGTTGGCCCGAGTCCACCGAGGAGCGCGACGTCGGCACCCCCTACGGGCGCACCCGGGTTCACGTGTACGGCCGAGTGGACGGCAGCCCCCTCGTGCTGCTGCCCGGTGGCTCGGCGACCGGTCTGGTCTGGTTCGGCAACGCGCCGGTTCTCGGGGAGCGGTACCGGGTCCACGCGGTCGATCTGCTGGGGGACGCGGGCCGCACGGAACGCCGGGGCGTGCCGTTGAAGAGCGCCGACGATCTGACGGTCTGGCTGGATGCGGTGCTGGACGGGCTCGGGCTGTCCCGCACGCACCTGTGCGGGCACTCGTACGGCGCCTGGCTGGCCGTCAGGTACGCGCTGCACGCACCGCGGCGGGTCGACCGGCTCGCTCTCCTCGACCCGACCCAGGTCTTCGCCGGGTTCCGCCCTGGTTATCTGCTGCGCGCCCTGCCCGCCCTGATCCGGCCGAGTGAGGCCCGCGCCCGCGCCTTCCTGTCGTGGGAGACCGGCGACGCCCGCCCGGACGAGACCTGGCAGCGGCTGTACGCGCTGGCCACCGCTCTCCCCGGCCGCAAGCTGATCGCCGGCGGCCGTCCCCGGACCGCCGGCCTGACCATGCCGGTGCTGGTCCTCCTCGCGGAGCGCAGCCGCGCCCACCACGCCGTCAAGGTCGCCGACAGAGCCCGCCGGACGCTCCCGCGGGTCGAGGTGGTGGTCCTCCCGGGAGCCACCCACCACTCCGTGCCGCCCACCGCGCCGGAGCAGTTGAACGAGCGGCTGATGGATTTCCTGGGCTGACGGCGCCGAACAGGACCTCAGCTCGGGGCGAGGAGGCAGAACTCGTTGCCCTCGGGGTCGGAGAGGATCGTCCAGTGGATGGTGGACTGGTCGATGCCCGGGTCGGTGGCTCCCAGGGCGCGCAGTCGGGCCTCCTCCGCCGCCGGGTCGTCACCCCGGTAGGGGCGGATGTCCAGGTGGACGCGGTTCCAGCCCGGCTTGGGGTCGGGGGTGCGGACGAACTCCAGGTAGGGGCCGACGGCTTGGGCGGAGCGCAGGGTCGCCTGGTCGTCGGTGGCCGAGTGCAGGGTCCAGTCCATCGCGCCGTCCCAGAAGCGGGCCATCTCGTGCGGGTCGGCGCAGTCGACGACCACTGCGGCGATCGGGCCGGTGTCGCCGTAGACCGGGCGGGGTTCCAGGACGCAGAACTCGTTGCCCTCCGGGTCGGCCATGACCGTCCAGGGGACGTCGCCCTGACCGATGTCGGCGAGTGTCGCGCCGAGGTCCTTCAGGCGGGCGACCAGCTCCGCCTGGTGGGCGGCCGAGGTGGTGGCCAGGTCGAGGTGCACCCGGTTCTTGGCCGTCTTGGGTTCCGGGCGGGCGATGAGGTCGATGCAGACGGCCGAGGGGTCGGGGTAGGAGAACCCCACGGGTTCGAGGTTGGTCACACCGGGTCCCTCGCTGTCGAGCCCCCAGCCGAGCGCCTCCGCCCAGAAGCGGCCGAGCGCGGTGTCGTCGTGGGCCTTCATGTTGATCTGCACGAGTCGCGTTGCCATACCGGAGATCCTAGAAGCTTCCGCCGGCCGTCCGCACCGGGGCTGACCTGCCGATAGTCCCGTTCAGCAGCGTGTCGCACCGTCCGTCCCCACCACCTCCCCGACCGCCGCCGGAGTCGTCCCCCGGACGCCTGTCAGGTCCGCCCCGGTCAGGTACGCGCTCATGCCGGTGAGCCGGGTGCTCGGCAGGACGACTCCGGGGGCCCTGATCCCGTGGAGGTCGGTGAAGTCGTGCAACGCGCGGGAGAGTCGTGTCAGGGACGGCCGAGACAGAGGCGTGTTCCCGGACGAAGGCAGCCGGCACGTCGATGATCGCCGCCCGGTCGCGCGAGGAGTCGTGAGCGATCCGCTCCGGTGCGTGGACGGCGCCAGCGCGGACATCCCGCGCGGGCGAGCCCGGTTGTTCGCCGGCCCTGATGTGCCGGTCGGTGACCTGCCCCTCCCGCGCGGTCCGCAGCTCACCCCGCGCCGTCTGCCAGGACAGCGCCGTCGCCACAAGACCGACGTTTCGTCAGGGTCGGGCGCACGGATCACCTTTGACACGATGCGGACGCACTCACCCCCGGGACAGCCGACCAGCACCACCGCGCCCCCTACCCCGCAGCCCGCACGAACCCCTCGAACACCCCCCGCTGCCCCGCGTCCTCCCGGGCCGTGTCCTCCGGATGCCACTGCACCCCCACGAACCACCCACCGCCCCCGGCGAGTTCGACCCCCTCGACCGTCCCGTCGGCGGCCCGCGCGGTCACCGTCAGCCCCTCCCCCAGCCGGTCGATGTGCTGGTGGTGGTAGCAGGAAGCCTCCACCTTGTCGGCACCGATGGTCCGCGCAAGGGCGGAACCCGGAGTAACGACGACAGGGTGGACGACGTGCCGGTGACCGCCCGTGTCCTGGTGGAGGGTGCCGCCGAGCACGGTGTTGACGACCTGGAGCCCCCGGCAGACGGCGAGCAGCGGCAGCCCGGTGGTCAGGGCGTGGCGGGCGAGGGCGAGGTCGAAGGCGTCCTGTTCGTCGTCCACGTCGTAGACGGCGTCGTGGGTGTCCGGGGCGCCGTAGCGGTGGGGGGCGATGTCGCCGCCGCCGGGGAGGAGGAGGCCGTCGAAGCGGGCGAGGCGGGCGGCGGTCTCGGTGGGGCCGGCGGCGTGGGGGTGGAGGGAGACGGGTTCGCCGCCCGCCTGCCAGACGGCGTCGACGAGAGCGCGGGCGTTGACCTCGGCGGCGTAGCGCAGGGCGGAGGCGGACGCCGAGAAGCGGGCGGGGATCGCGATGAGGGGGCGGGTCACAGCTGGATCCAGGTGGTCTTGAGCTCGGTGTACTTCTCCAGGGCGTGGACGGACTTGTCGCGCCCGTTGCCGGACTGCTTCATGCCGCCGAAGGGGACGGTGAGGTCGCCCTCCTCGTAGCAGTTGACCCAGACCGTGCCCGCTTTCAGCGCCCGCGAGACCTTGTGCGCGGTGGACAGGTCGGACGTCCACAGCCCCGCAGCGAGGCCGTACTCGGTGTCGTTGGCGATGCGGACCGCCTCGTCGACGTCGTCGAAGGTGAGCACGGACAGGACGGGGCCGAAGATCTCCTCGCGGGCCAGCCGCGCGCCGGGTTCGACGCGGTCGAAGACGGTCGGCTCCAGGAAGCTGCCCCCGCTGTCACTCAGAACACGAGAGCCCCCCGCGCGCAGGCGGGCGCCCTCGGCGAGGCCGGTCGCGATGTGGTGCTGGACCCGCTGGAGGTGCTGCTCGCCGACGAGGGCGCCCATCTCGGTCGCCGGGTCGAGGGGGTCGCCCACCCGCAGCTCGCCGGCCCGGCGGACGATCGCGTCGGTGACCTGTTCGGCGACGGAGGCGTGGACGAGGAGCCGGGAGGGCGCGGTGCACATCTCGCCCTGGTTGAAGAAGATGCCCCACGCGGCGGTGGCGGCGGCCCGGTCGAGGTCGGGCGCGTCGGGCAGGACGATGTTGGGCGACTTCCCGCCCAGCTCCAGCCAGACGCGCTTGAGGTTGGAGTCGGCGGCGTAGCGCAGGAAGTGCCGGCCGACGGCGGTGGAGCCGGTGAAGGCGAGGACGTCCACGTCGGGGTGGAGGCCGAGCGCCCGGCCCGCGCCGGGGCCGTCCCCGTTGACGACGTTGAGGACACCCGGCGGCAGCCCGGCCTCCAGAGCGAGGCGGCCCAGGAGGAGCGCCGACAGGGGCGAGTTCTCGGAGGGTTTGAGGACGACCGTGCAACCGGCGGCCAGCGCGGGGGCGATCTTCCAGCCGGCCAGGGTGAGGGGGAAGTTCCAGGGGACGACGGCGCCGACGACGCCCGCGGGTTCGCGGGTGACGAGGGCGAGGGCGTCGGGTGCGGTGTGCGGGACCTCGTCGGTGAGTTTCCCGGCGAGTTCGCCGTACCAGCGGAACGTGTTGATCAGGGCCCGGAGTTCGATGCCGTGGGCGTCGGCGATCGGCTTGCCCATCTCCAGGGTGACGGTGAGCGCGAGGTCGTCGCGGTGGGTGTCGAGGAGACCGGCGAGGCGGATCAGGGCGCGGCCCCGGTCGGCGGGGGCGAGGCGGGGCCAGGGTCCGTGGTCGAAGGCGCGGCGCGCGGCGGCCACGGCGGCGTCGATCTCGGCGGGTCCCGCGTCGGCGGCGTCGGTCAGGACACGGCCGTCGCGGGGCGAGACGACGGGGAAGGTGGCCCCGCCGCCGGGTTCCTCGGCGCCGTCGATGAGGTGGTGGCGGGGCGGGGTGAAGGTCTTGGCCCGGTGGAGCCAGTCGTCGTGCGTGAGAGTCATAGGGTCCTCCGGACCGGGGAGTTGGCAGCTGTTCAGAGCCGGCGCGGGCGGCGGAGCCGTTCGTTGAGGACCCCCAGCGCCAGCACCACCGGCACCGACGCCACCAGCCAGCCCGCTGTGGCCGCCTCGCCGCCGATCAGCGTCGTGAAGTTGGCGAGGATCAGCCAGAGGGCTCCGGCGAGGCCGAGGGCGCCCAGCACGGGGGCGATGAGGGTGTTCCACACCCGGGTGTCGACGCGCCGGCGCCGGAAGTAGACGACGACGGACACCGACGTCAGCACGTAGAGCAGCATCATCGCGAGGACGGCGAGTCCGCTGAACCAGGAGAAGAGGGTGAGGACGGGGTCCTTGCCGGCCAGGGCGAACGGGACGACGAGGAGCACGGCGGCGATGGTCTGCACGCACCCGGCGGTCCAGGGGGCGTGCCGGGTGTTGAGGCGGCAGAGTCCGGCGGGGAGCTGTCCGTCGCGGCCGAGGGAGAACAGGTAGCGGTTGGCGGAGTTGTGGAAGGTGAGGATCCCCGCGAACAGGGAGGTGGCGAGGAGGACCGGCAGGACGTCGCCCACCCAGCCGCCGAGCAGATCGGCCATGGGGGCGAAGACGAAGGACGCGGAGTCGCCGCTCGCCACCGCCTTGCCGGCCGCCTCGGGTGCCTTGGAGGCGCCGTACGCGGAGATGAGCGTCCAGGAGATGAGGGCGAAGAAGCCGGTGACGACGACCACCGACAGGTAGGTCGCTCTGGGTACCGTCTTCTTCGGTTCGCGCGCCTCCTCGCCGTAGATCGCGGTGGCCTCGAAGCCGAACATGGACGCCACGGCGAACATCACGGCGATCCCGGGTGCTCCGTGCAGAGCCGCCGAGGCGGAGAAGCTGTCGGCGACGCCGAGCCCTTCGGGTCCGCCGCCCTTGAAGAGGGTGACCAGGCCGAACACGAGCAGGACGCTGAACTCGGCGAGCACGAAGACCGCGAGGACCTTCGCGCCCATCTCGATGCCGGACGCGCCGAGGGCCTGGACGACGGCCATGGTGACGAGGGTCCAGACCCACCACGGCACGTCGAGGCCGGTGTGCGCGGAGACGAGTCCGGCGACGATCGAGCCGTACAGGCCGTACATCGCGGCCTGGATCACGCAGTACGCGAAGAGCGCGACGCTCGCGCTGCCGGCGCCTGCGCTGCGGCCGAGGCCCGCTCCGATGTAGGTGTAGAAGGCGCCCGCGTCCACGACGTGGCGGCCCATGGCGACGAAGCCGACGGAGAAGAGCAGGATGACGGCCCCGGCGAGGACGTAGGCGGCCGGGGTGCCGGAGCCGTTGCCGATGGCGATCGAGATCGGTGCGGCTCCGGCGATGCCCGTGAGGGGGGCCTGGCCGGAGAGCACGAAGAAGAGGATGCCCAGGACGCCGAGGGCGTTGGGCTTGAGCGTGGTTGCGGTGGGCGTGTCCTGCGCGGTCCGCTGGGCGGAGGCCGTCTGACTGTCCACTCGGATCACCTGCCAGAGAAAGGAGGAATTCGTTTCAGGCCAAACGAGTTGCCTTATGGTGTGCCGCGGCTATCCGTTTGGCAAGGGATCGCGAGCAGAAAATGCGGCTGCTCAGTTCCCGGCGAGCCGCTCCAGCAGCGCCCGCAGCTCGGCGAGCGCCTCCTCCGTGACATCCCGCTCGCCGAACACGAGCTGGTGCAGGACGAGGCCCTCCAGCGCGGCGAAGACCAGCCGGGACATGCCCCGGCTCACGTCACCCGGCAGGAGGCGGGCCAGCTCCCGCCCGCTCGCCTCGAAGTACTCCTCGTACAGGGCGCGCAGATGCGGCAGCAGCTCCGGACGGCGTCGCGCTTCCAGCAGCAACTCGTACTGGAACGCCTGGAGTTCGGGCCCGGACTCGACCATGTCGGCGAGCCCGCCCATGAACGCGCCGGACTCCTCGGTGCCCGCGCCGAGCGCGCTGCGGTCCAGCGAGGAGTGGATGGCGTGGGCGACGGCCTCCTCGATGAGCGCGTCCCGCGAGCCGAAGTGGTGCACGACGAGGCCGTGCGTGACGCCGGCCTCCTGCGCGACCGCCCGGTAGGTGAGCTTGCGCAGCCCACCCCGGGCGACGACGCGCACGGCGGCGTCCAGCAGGGCCGTGCGGCCCGACCCGTACTCGGTGACACGCTTGCGGGGCGGGCGGGCGTCGGTCATACGGCCGACCCTACCCGCGCTTCGGCGCCCTGATCCCGCGGAACTCCCAGTCGCCGCCCAGCGCCGTGGACAGCACCTCCTCCGACTCCGTGGGCTGCGCGCCCACGTCGGTGCGGATCGCGGTGGGCCCGGTGACGACGTGGTTCGTCAGCTTGCCGAGGCCCTCGACCTCGACCTCGACGACGTCCCCGGGCCGCACGGGCCGGGAGTTGGCCGGAGTACCGGACAGCAGGACGTCACCGGGGTACAGGGTGATGGTGCGGGCGATGTCGGCGACGAGGTAGTGCATGTCCCACTTCATCTCGTCGGTCGAACCGTCCTGCACGACCTCCCCGTTGACGTACGTCCGCAGCCGCTTGCCGTGGAAGTCCCAGTCGGTGACCAGGCCGGGGCCGAGCGGGCAGAGGGTGTCGGAGCCCTTCACCCGCAGCATCGAACCGGCGTCGGTGTCCCGGAAGTCGTGCAGGCCGTAGTCGTTGGCGATGGTGTAGCCCGCGATGTACTCCCCCGCCTCGGCCTGCGCGATGTTGCGCGCGGTGCGGCCGATGACGATGGCGACCTCGCCCTCGTAGTTGAGCCACTTGCAGCCCTCGGGCCGCACGATCGCGCCCTGGTGGGAGTTGAGGGAGGAGGTCGGCTTGTGGAAGTAGGTGGGTGTGTCGGGGAGTTCGATCTGGAACTCGTCGACGCGGCTGCGGTGGTTGAGGTGGACGGCGATCACCTTGGACGGCACGACCGGCGGCAGGTGCTGAGCCTCGGTGATCTTGGTGCGGCGGCCGTCGCCGGCGACGAGTTCGTCCCCGTCGACGGTGACCTCGACGGTGGCGCCGTCGAGCAGGATGCGGCGGTACTCGGGCATGTTCGGGAAGCCTTTCTAGGAGTGCGGGTGCCAGCCGTCTGCGGGCCGGTCGAACCAGAGGTGGACCTGTCCGGTGCCGATGGAGTTCTCGTACTCCCCGTACTGCCGGGCCTTCGCGGTGCACGCCTGCTCACCGAGGGCGCCGGCCATCATCAGGTAGTGGAAGAACTTCGCCTCGGGCTTGACCTTCCAGAACGCGTCCATGGAGTCGAGGACCTTGTCGTGGCGGCCCTCCTTGAACCAGGCGATCCGCTCGTGGTCGGCCTCGCGGGCCTCCGGCGTGCGGATGTGCGCCGGGTCGCTGGCCTCGTGGTCGCGCAGTTCCCGCAGCGGCCAGAAGGTGTGCGAGAGCGCGCCGGACGCGATGAGCAGGACCCGGCGGCCGGGGGTCGCGGCGATGCCGTCGGCCAGTGCGCGCCCGAGCCTGAGGTGGTCCTCCATGTCGCCGGTCTGGCAGACACCGATGGTGACCCAGCGCTTGTCCGGGAGTCCCTCGCCGAGGAACTTCCACAGGTTGATCGTCGCGTAGTAGACCGGGAGGTACTCGTCGTCGATCGGAGTGATCCAGGTGCCGTGCTTGTCGGCGAACTTCGCGATGTTGTCGGCGAGTTCGGGGTCGCCGGGGTAGTCGTAGGGCATCCGGCACATCCCGCGCGGGAGTTCCTCGGAGGTGAAGAGGCCGGCGCGGCGGTGCTGTGCGGTGACGACGAACTCGACGGTCGTCGCCCAGTGGGAGTCGAGGACGACGACGGTGTCGTAGTCGTCCCGCTCGAAGACTTCCCGGCGTAGTTCCTGGAGGCCGGTGACGAGGGTGATCTCCTTGCCCTCGTTGAGTTCGAGGCGGTCGGCCTCGGGCAGCACGATGGTGGGGACGTGGGCGAGGAGGCCCGCCCCGACGATCTCACCCATGGTCGGTCCATCCGGTCGGCGCGGTCACGGTGTTCTTGAGGTCGCAGTAGAAGTCGAAGCTCCAGTCGCCGCCCTCGCGTCCGACCCCGGAGAGCCGGGAGCCGCCGAAGGGGGCCTGGAGGTCGCGGACGAAGAAGCAGTTGACCCACACCGTGCCGGCGACGAGCCGCTCGGTGACGCGTTCGGCGCGTTCCCGCGAGCCGGTCGCGAGGGTCGCGGCGAGCCCGAAGCGGGTGCCGTTGGCGAGGCGCACCGCCTCGTCCTCGTCGGCGAAGGTCTGGAGCGTGAGGACCGGCCCGAAGACCTCCTCCTGGACGATCTCCGAGCCCTGGGCGACGTCGGTGAGGAGGGTCGGCGCGTAGAACTGGCCGCCCCCGGGGTGACCGCCGAGCACGGCACGGGCCCCCGCGTCGAGCGCCCGCCGCACGAACCCGTCGATCTTCTCCAACTGGCGCGGGTGGATGTTCGGCCCGATGTCCGTGGCCTCGTCCCGGGGGTCGCCCTGGACCAGCGCCGCCGCCTTCTCGGTGAACCGCCGGGTGAACTCCTCGACGACGCTCTCCTCGACGAGGATGCGCGTCGCCGCGAGACACACCTGCCCGGCGTTGTCGTACTGCTCCACCGCGAGGTTCACGGCGAGGTCCAGGTCTGCGTCGGCGAACACCAACAGCGGTGATTTTCCGCCGAGTTCGAGGCTGAGCGGGGTGAGCTGGGCGGCTGCGGAGGCGGCGATGTGCTTCGCCGTGGGGACCGAGCCGGTGAAGCTGATGCGGCGGACGTCGGGGTGGGAGGTGAGGGCGTCGCCGACCTCGGCGCCGTAGCCCTGGACGACGTTGAGGACCCCGGCGGGCAGGCCGGCCTCGGCGGCGATGTCGGCGAGGAGGGAGGCGGTGAGCGGGGACCACTCGGCGGGCTTGAGGACGACGGTGTTCCCGGCGGCGAGCGCGGGGGCGACCTTCCAGGTGGCCAGCATCAGCGGGGCGTTCCACGGGGTGATCAGGACGCAGGGTCCGGCGGGGTCCCAGCTGACGTGGTTGGTGTGGCCGCGCGTCTCGAAGTCCTCGTGCTCCAGGGTCAGCAGCCAGTCCGCGAAGAAGCGGAAGTTGTGCGCGACCCGGGGCATGACACCGCGCCGGTGCGACCTGAGGAGGGCACCGTTGTCGGTCGTCTCGACGATCGCGAGGTCCTCGATGCGCTTCTCGACGCCGTCGGCGATGGCGTGCAGGATGCGGGCACGTTCGGCGCGCGGGGTGGCGGCCCGGCGGGCACGGTCGCGGTGAAGACCGGTTACGACGACGGCGTGGCCGTCACGGTCAGGGAGGCGGCGATGCTGACGGCCCTCCCCACCCACGAGGTGACCGCCGA
>NZ_JBTYMC010000231.1:0-10589 GCF_054880855.1 Streptomyces sp. S6
GTAGGCGACGAGGGAGCCCCAGGCGAACACGTCCCCCTCGGGACCGGCGGTACCGGTGCGGTACGGACGCGTCCCGGCGTGCGGCCGCAGGCCCGGAGGAGGACGTTCTGCTGCCCACGGCGCTCGGCAACGCGCTGCGCGCCGGCGAACTCAGCGCCGGAGAACGGTACGGGTTGACGACCCTCGCTTCCTGGCCACGGATCCTGATGCAGACCTCGGACCGGTTGTCCGAGGTGCTGCGCTCCGCCAGAACCGCCCTCGACGCCTCGGTCAATCTGTGCTGGAGCTTCTTGGCGTCGGGGATCCTGGGGACCGTGGCGTTGTATGACGAGCCGCCGATGCGCTGGGCACCGCTCGCGGCCTTCGCACTGGCAGCCCTCGCCTACAAGGGAGCGGTGACCTCTGCCCAGGCATACGCGGGGCTGATGCACGTCGTCTACGACCTCCACCGGTTCGACCTGCTGGAGGCCCTGCATCACCCGCTCCCCGACGCCGACGACGAGGCGGAGGCGTTCTGGCGTGTGTCACAGTTCTTTCGCGCCGGGCGATTCGATCCGAACCTGCGCTACGACCACATGCGCAGATCAGGCGCGGACCACACTGACGGCTCCGCAGACACCTAGCACGTGGACGACGAGCTGTCCCTGCCCCGGATCGCCGCTGCCGGGCTTCGGCGTGGTCACTCGGGTGAGAACCGTCCCAAGGGTGTGGACGGTGATCTCGTGACCCTGGGGAACAGCCAGCCGGACGTGGCCGGCCAGCGCCGTGACATTCACACTCACCGTCGGCTCGGGGCCGAGGTGTCGTAGGTCGGCCCGCAACTCGCCGAGCACTGCCCGTACCGACAACAGCTCTCCCGCGTCCGCCGGAACCACCACCTCCCCGGTCGTGAGGAACCGGGTCCAGCGGGAACCCGGTTCACTGCGCACCGTCGACAGCACCAGCGACATCCCGGCCAGCGCCAGGGCGACGGGGAGCAGCAGGTTCTGCACCAGGTGACGGTCCAGGCCGGCGGAGTTAACAAACCCTGTCAGTGCGATGGCGATGAGAAGCAGCGGGCCGATCAGCGAGTTCGACGGAACGGCTGCCCTGAGCAGGTTCACCGAGGCGAGCGCGAGAAGCAGCCACGGCCACCAGGCGGCTGCCCACTCCACCGCCGCTCGGGCCCGATGGGCCGGGTCGCCGACGAGGAGGGCACCGGCCGCGATGCCGAGCAACCCCACCCACAGCCGGGCACGCGCGGCACCACCCCCGCCCCTTGCCATCGCCCCGCGCCCTTCCACCTATGCGGGACCCTGCGGTGCCGCAGCGCCATGGTAATCAGGGCTGCCGACAGGGTCTTCAGGGGTGTGGGGTTCAGGCTTCTACCGATTGTTCCTGTTCCGCCAGCGGGCCAGTGTTTCGGCTTCGGTGAGGTCCTTGAGGGGGCAGTTGTCGCCATGCTTGAAGGCGACTCCCTTCTTGCCGGCCTTCTGGTCGCGGGGACCCGGTATAGGTTCATAGCACTTGGGGCACTCAGGTTGCTCATCTGTATAGAGGCCAGGCAGGGCGGCTTCCTGGTACACGCGATCTCCTCGTCATCGTGGATTGCTGGTGCTCAGGGAGAGGAACCAGAGGCCGTCCAGCACTGTGCACACCAGAACGAGAACGGCCGCTGCCGTACGCCAACTGGCCTGCATTCCGCCGTCCGGCGGGAAAAGAGCTGAGGCGACGCCCACTCCCAGCATCAGTGTGCCTACGTGGAAGCAGTAAAGGGCGATCGTCAAGCGCTTCTCGAAATAGCCCCGTGCTGCCGTGAAGCGCTCTTCCCGCTGTTCATCGCTGTGCCGGGGCAACTTTTCGGCCAGTTCGCCTCGTGTGAACCAGAACTGGAAGGCGTAGTGGCCTAGTTGGATACTGGCAAGCAACAGCATGGCCGTGGCGACGAGTGTGAGAAGGATGACCCCTGGCCACCTGAACTTGTCGTCTGCACCCCCGACAACCCCGGCCAGGGAGAGTGCGGCCGCGACCAGCAGCGGGGCAGTAATGAAGAGAACCTGCCTGGCGGCTTCCGGTCTGCCGAGCCGTATGTATGTGCTTCCCCCTGTCATGTAGGGAGTCTGAGGCTTCACCGATTCCATCGGCAGCAGCGCGAACCCGCCAAAACCCCTGAGGGCCCTGTTCCCGGTGTTGCGGAACAGGGCCCTCAAGTACTCACTAGGAGTGATCAGAAGCGGCGCGTGATCAGTGCCCGCTTCACCTCCTGGATCGCCTTCGTGACCTCGATGCCACGCGGGCAGGCGTCCGTGCAGTTGAAGGTCGTGCGGCAACGCCACACGCCGTCACGGTCGTTGAGGATCTCCAGGCGCTGCTCACCGGCTTCGTCGCGGGAGTCGAAGATGAAGCGGTGGGCGTTGACGATGGCGGCGGGGCCGAAGTACTGGCCGTCGTTCCAGAAGACGGGGCACGAGGAGGTGCAGGCCGCGCAGAGGATGCACTTCGTGGTGTCGTCGAAGCGCTCGCGGTCCTCCGCCGTCTGGAGGCGTTCGCGGGTCGGTTCGTTCGTGTCCTTCGTGATGAGGAAGGGCATGACGTCGCGGTACGCCTGGAAGAACGGCTCCATGTCGACGACGAGGTCCTTCAGGACCGTCAGGCCCTTGATGGGCTCGACCGTGATCGGCTTGGCCGGGTTGATGTCCTTGATCAGGGTCTTGCAGGCCAGGCGGTTCTTGCCGTTGATCCGCATGGCGTCGGACCCGCAGATGCCGTGCGCGCAGGAGCGGCGGAACGTCAGCGAGCCGTCCAGGTCCCACTTGATCTTGTGGAGACCGTCGAGGACGCGCTCCTTGGGGTCGATCTCCAGCTGGAAGTCTTCCCAGGTCGCCTCGGCCGAGACCTCCGGGTTGAACCGGCGGACGCGGAACGTGACGGTGATGAGGTGGTCCGAGGCCGCGGCCTCCGCCTCCACCTTGTCCAGAACGGGGGTTGCCATCAGTACTTACGCTCCATCGGCTGGTAGCGGGTCTGCACGACCGGCTTGTAGTCGAGACGAATCGAGTCCGTGCCGTCGTCGCCGACCTCGCGGTACGCCATGGTGTGGCGCATGAAGTTGACGTCGTCGCGGTTCGGGTAGTCCTCGCGGTAGTGACCGCCGCGCGACTCCTTGCGGGCCAGCGCCGAGACGGCCATGACCTCGGCGAGGTCGAGCAGGTTGCCCAGCTCGATCGCTTCGAGCAGGTCGGTGTTGAACCGCTTGCCCTTGTCCTGGACCGACACGTTCCGGTACCGCTCACGCAGCTCGGCGATCTTCTCGACGGCCGTCTTGATCGTTTGCTCGGTACGGAACACCATGACGTTCGCGTCCATGGTCTCCTGAAGCTCCTTGCGCAGCACCGCCACCCGCTCGGTACCGGTCGACGCGCGCAGCTTCTCCACCTGCTCCACGACGAACTGAGCCGGGTTCTCCGGGAGTTCGACGAAGTCGGCGCCCTGCGAGTACTCCGCCGCCGCGATGCCGGCGCGACGGCCGAACACGTTGATGTCCAGCAGCGAGTTGGTGCCGAGGCGGTTCGCCCCGTGCACGGAGACGCAGGCGACCTCGCCGGCGGCGTACAGACCCGGAACGACCGTGGTGTTGTCCGACAGGACCTCACCCTCGACGTTCGTCGGGATGCCGCCCATCGCGTAGTGCGCCGTCGGCTGGATCGGGATCGGGTCCGTGTACGGCTCGATACCGAGGTAGGTGCGCGCGAACTCCGTGATGTCCGGGAGCTTCGCGTCGAGCTGCTCCGGCGGGAGGTGCGTGAGGTCGAGGTAGACGTGGTCGCCCTCGGGACCGCAGCCGCGGCCCTCACGGATCTCCGTGTAGATGGAGCGCGAGACGACGTCACGGGACGCGAGGTCCTTCATGACCGGCGCGTACTTCTCCATGAAGCGCTCGCCGTCCTTGTTGCGCAGGATGCCGCCCTCACCGCGGGCGCCCTCCGTCAGCAGGATGCCCATGCGCCAGATGCCGGTCGGGTGGAACTGGAAGAACTCCATGTCCTCCAGCGGCAGCCCCCGGCGGTAGCAGGCGGCCTGCCCGTCACCGGTCAGGGTGTGCGCGTTGGACGTCACCTTGAAGAACTTGCCGGTGCCGCCGGACGCGTAGATCACGGCCTTCGCCTGGAAGACGTGGATCTCGCCGGTCGCCAGCTCGTACGCGACGACGCCGGCGGACTTCTTGACCCCGTCGACCTCGGTGATCAGCTGGTCGAGGACGTAGAACTCGTTGAAGAACTCCACGCCCTCCTTCACGCAGTTCTGGTACAGCGTCTGGAGGATCATGTGACCGGTGCGGTCGGCCGCGTAGCAGGAGCGGCGCACCGGCGCCTCGCCGTGGTTGCGGCTGTGCCCGCCGAAGCGGCGCTGGTCGATCGTCCCGTCGGGCGTCCGGTTGAACGGCAGGCCCATCTTCTCCAGGTCGAGGACGGCGTCGATGGCCTCCTTCGCCAGGATCTCCGCGGCGTCCTGGTCGACCAGGTAGTCACCGCCCTTGACCGTGTCGAAGGTGTGCCACTCCCAGTTGTCCTCCTCCACGTTCGCCAGCGCGGCGGCCATGCCACCCTGCGCGGCACCCGTGTGGGAGCGGGTCGGGTACAGCTTCGTCAGGACGGCGGTGCGGCTGCGCTTCGTCGACTCGATGGCCGCGCGCATACCGGCGCCACCGGCGCCGACGATGACGGTGTCGTACTTGTGGATCTTCATGATTGGTCGCAGCCCCGTGCCTAGCGGATGTTCGGGTCGAAGGTGAAGATCACCAGCGTGCCCAGCAGGATGGTGAACACCGTGGCGGTGTAGAGGAGGCCCTTGAGCCACAGCCGGGTGTTCGCGCGCTCCGCGTAGTCGTTGATGACCGTACGCAGGCCGTTCGCGCCGTGCAGCATCGCCAGCCACAGCATCAGCAGGTCCCAGACCTGCCAGAAGGGGCTCGCCCAGCGGCCGGCGACGAACGCGAAGCCGATCTTCGACACGCCGCCGTCCAGCACGAGCTGGATCAGCAGGTGCCCGATGACCAGGACGACCAGGACGACGCCGGACAGGCGCATGAACAGCCACGCGGCCAGCTCGAAGTTCCCCCGGGTCGACTTGGGGGTCTTCTTCGTGCGCTTGCGCGGGGCCTCGATGTACGGGGCCGGGTTGTCGACGTCGTAGAGCGAACCGCCCTCGACGGGACCGATGCCGGACGCGGTGGTTTCGGTGGTGGCCATCGGTGTCACTTCCCGAAGAGTTCGCGGGCCGCGTGGCCGAGGACGGGGTAGATCGCGCCGATCATCAGCACGACCCACAGGCCGACGACGCTCCAGAGCATCTGCTTCTGGTAGCGCGGGCCCTTCGACCAGAAGTCGACGGCGATGACGCGCAGGCCGTTGAGCGCGTGGAAGAGGATGGCGGCGACGAGGCCGTACTCCAGGCACGCGACGATCGGGGTCTTGTACGTGGCTACGACCTTGTCGTAGTCCTCGGGGGAGACACGGACGAGAGCGGTGTCCAGCACGTGAACGAACAGGAAGAAGAAGATGAGGACGCCGGTGACTCGGTGAGCCACCCAGGACCACATTCCTTCCCGGCCGCGGTACAGCGTTCCAGCCGGCACGGAAGTCCCTCCGGGAGCGGGGTTCGGGGTCTGCCGGCTTGTGCTGTCGGTCGACCCGGCCGGGTACGGTCCACCGGCCCCCAGCATGGTAGCTACGCGGTGAGGGCGGGTTTACGGCGGGCCTACCGGTGTGATCAAAGTGGCACGCGGATGGGTGAACCGTGGCGGCATCCGGGAGGGTGGGTCCTGTTATGTGCCGGGTGCGGGGTTGTTGTGGCTGGTCGCGCCCCGCGGCGGAGCCGCTATGTCACAGCCCCGCGCCCCTAAAGGACGTGCAGTAGACGTTGCCTTGCCAGTTTCCGGAGTTCCTCCGCAGCCACTACCCGTTCGTCCTCGGGATCGTTGAGCAATCGTGATCGGATCGCTTCCAGGACCGCGTCCAGAGAGTTCTCACAGACCACGAAGGCGTGGCCGAATTTCGCCTCGTATGCGGCGTGCGCGGCGCTTAGGGCCATGCTGGCCGCTGCGTACGTTTGGTCAGGGAGCCGGGGCATTTGTTCTGCCGCCAGTGCCTCCGCCAGGTCCTCCCTCGTCAGGTCGTACGCTGCCTCGTCCGCTGCCGCCAGCAGGGCGTCGACCGTGGGATACGGGCGGTGGGCCGCCACTCGCTCGCACCACGTGTGGCTGTGCAGGCACGCCAGGAGGTTGGTGTGGGCGTCGGTCGGGGGCGCCGCGTTGAACGCTGTGAGGCGTGTGTGCGTAGAGGGGGTGGGTTGTTCGGGTAGGGCCGGTATGGCCACGCGGTGGGCGGACAGCGGTGGTCCTCGTGTCACGGGGGGCTGGTGTGGCGTCACGTTATCGAGAGTGGTCGTGGTGTGTCCGACAGTTGCCCGAATTTCACTCGATCGGGAGAGTTTCGGAACGTGTGGTGGACGACGGGTGGTAAGTCGTGAGTCATAGGTTGACGGCGTGAGCAGGCACAGGCGTGGCACGCGGAAGAACGGTGGGCGGCGGGGCGCCGTCGTCGCCGGGGTGTTCGTGGCGACTGTGGGGGCGGGGGTGGGGGTCGGTGTGTGGGCGTCGGGCTCGGGGCCGTCGTCCGGGGCGGGGGTGACGGCCTCCGACGGCGGTTCCGTCAGTGCTTCCGCCGGGACCCGTAGTACCCCTGGTACTTCTGACGGGCCTCGTCGGCCCGCGTCCTCCTACCCCCTCTCCACCTCACCCCGCACGATCCCCGCCGTCACCTCGCACACCCCGGCCCGGGGGCCCGGGTGGCGTCCGGAATCGGGGTACCGGGTCGTCGTCGACGACTCCCGGCTCGCCGATGAAGGGCGGCTGATCGCGGGGGAGTTGGGGATCGCGTACGGCGGCGAGGCGGACGGCGGGCGGGACGGGGACGTCCGGCTCGAACTCGGGAAGGCGGGGGCGCCGGAGTCGTACAGCATGACGGTGAGCGGGGGGAAGGTCACTGTCAGCGGGGCGTCCGAGGCCGCGGTGTTCTACGGGACGCGGACGTTGAAGCAGGTGGTGCGTGGGGGTGGGGCGGCGCCGGAGGGGGTGGTGCGGGACGCGCCCGCCAAGCCTGTGCGGGGGTTCATGCTCGACATCGCGCGCAAGAACTTCGGCGCGGAGTGGATCGAGGACCGGGTGCGGGAACTCGGCGATCTGAAATTCAACCAGCTCGGTCTGCACTTCTCCGACGACCAAGGATTCCGGATCGCCTCCGACGCACATCCCGAGGTCGTCTCCAAGGTTCATCTCAGCAAGGCCGAGGTGCGGTCGATCGTCGCGCTCGCGCGGTCCCGGCACATCGAGATCGTGCCGGAGATCGATTCCCCCGGGCATCTCGGCGCCGTCCTCGCCGCGCACCCGGAATTGCAGCTGCGCAATGTGAACGGCGTCCCCACGAAAGGCGCCGTCGAGATCTCCAAGCCCGCCGCCGCCCAGCTCGTCGACGAACTCCTCGGTGAATACCAGGAGTTGTTCCCCGGCTCCGACTGGCACCTCGGCGGCGACGAGTACCAGGCCCTCACCGTGCCCAACCCCGGCGCCCTGTATCCCCAACTCGCCACCGCCGCACGGAACACGTACGGCGCCGGCGCGGGTGTCGCCGATCTCGCGACCGGGTGGCTCAACGACCGGGCGAAAGCGGTCGAGGGACGGACCGTGCGGGCCTGGAACGACGGGTTCTACCAGGGGACGTCCGTGCGGGCCGCCAAGGACATCCAGGTCGCCTACTGGACCGGCAAGGAACTCGGGGCGCGCAAACCGGTCGAATACCTCTCCGCCGGGCGTGAAGTCGTCAACTACAACGACGAGTTCCTCTATTACGTGCTCGGCGAGCCGAACACCTTCGTCTATCCGACGGGGCAGCGGATCTACGAGCAGTGGAATCCCCGGGTGCTGCGGGGGACCACCGCCGTCCCTGCCGCCTACGACGGCCGGATTCTCGGCGGGGTGTTCGCCGTGTGGTGCGATCTCGCGAACTCACAGACACAGGCTCAGGTCGCGGCGGGGATTCGGATGCCGTTGCGAGCGGTTTCACAGAAGCTGTGGGATGCCCGGAAACCGGCGATTTCGTGGACGCAGTTCCGGGAGCTGGCAGGGAAAGTGAGCTGACGGCCGGGCGGCGGCGTGCGAGGATGCGCGTTCCGGGTCTGGGGAGGCCCGGAATTCCTATGCCTGTTCTGATTCATTTCGGGGGGATTCATGTCTGTTGCCTGGTTGCGTTCTCCGGTGGGGTTGGGGAGAGCCACGGCGATCCTGCTGGGACTCGTCGTCGCCGTGCAGTTGTTCGCGGCGGGCACCGACGCTCTGTTGTACGACGTGTACGACGACATCGTGGCCGGTAAGGGGGTCGAGCGGGTGCGGGTCGTGGATGCGATGTACAACATCGGGGTGGCCGCGCAGATCGTCTCGCTGGTGCCCACCGCCGTCGTGTACCTGTGCTGGTTCTGGCGCGTGCGCGTGAACGCGGAGGTTTTCGCGCCCGCTGGGCACTCCAAGAAGCGGGGCTGGGCGATCGGCGGCTGGTTCGTCCCCTTCGCCAACCTCTGGTTCCCCCGGCAGGTGATGGGTGACATCTGGAAGGCCAGTGTGCCCGGCGGCCGGACCGTCTCGCAGGGGCTGGCCAACGCCTGGTGGGCCGTGTGGGTGCTGTGGCTCGTGCTCGACCGCTGGGTGAGTGTGAGCAGCCGCTCCGTGGAGACCTTCACGGAACTCCGGCAGGTGACCGGCTCGACTCTGGTCGCCGATCTGGTGGGGGCGGTCGCCGGGGTGCTGGCGATTCTCGTCGTGGTGCGGGTGACGCGGATGCAGGACGAGAAGGCGCGCGTGGGGGCGTGGGGCGGGGCGGTGCCGGTCGGCTGAGCGAGCCCGCCTCGCGGCGCACGCCGACTCTCCGGTTTTTGGCCGGAAATCTCGGTTCCGCTTGCCCTGGCGTGTCGGGTGGGCCCCTGTGAGACTGGGCGGTCACAGGGAAACAGGGGCTTCGTTCGGGGGCGGGGTCCAGGGGAGGGAGATTCGATGAACCTGGTCGAACTGTTGGCGGGGGCCGACGAACTGGGGCTGGCCGCGAGCGGGTTGGCTTGTTTGGACCGGTGCGTGTCCCTGCTGGGGGGTGACGACGAGGCGTTGCGCCCCCTGTGGGGCAACCTCGCGCCCGGCGGCGCCCCCGACGAGTGGGCGCCCCTCCTCCAGCAGATCCGCTCGAAGCTGGACACCACCCCCGAGGGCGACGACGCCGCCCTCCTCGTCCGCACCATGCTCGACGACGCCCCCGCCGACCGCACCGGCGACGCCGTCCGCACCTGGGCCGACACCTGCTCCCTCGCCGCCCTCCGCGTCCACCTCCTCCTCGCCCCCACCACCTCCACCCACGACGTCCCCCGCGACGGCCGCACCGACGGCCTCCCCCCTCTCGTCGTCGCCGAACTCCGGCGTCAGGCCACGGTGTTGGAGGTCGTCGCGGCGCACGGCGGCGCGGGGTTGCGACGTGCGGTGGACGTGTCGACCGAGGGGCGGCGGGTGTTGCGCGCGGTGGTCTCCCGGCGGGGGCGGACGGCCGTCCCACAGAGCTGACACGTCACAGCCTCCCCCGTCCGATGCGCCTCGTCGGACGGGCCGTCACTACCGCCGGGACGGCGATCGCGAGGACGGCGCCCAGGAGCACCCCCGCAGTCCACGGCACGTCGACGACGGGCAGGACACCGACGCCGAGCACCACGGCCAGCGGGACCAGACAGGCCAGGCCGGTGACGGCGGCCAGTGCCACGCCGACGGCCGCCGTGCCCAGTGACTCGTACAGCAGACAGCGCGCCAACTGCCCCCTGCCCAGGCCGACGGCGCGGAGGTGGGCGTGCTGGGTGCGGCGGTCGCGCTGGGCCAGGGACGCGGTGTTGGCGGCGGCCAGCAGCGCGTATCCGGAGACGACGGCGACGATGACGCGCGAGGCGAACTCGTCGGCGGCGCCGCGTGGTTGCAGGTCGTGGAGGTACCGCTCCCGTGACACGGCCGTCCGCCCCGGCCAGGAGCGGTAGGCGCCGGTCAGCAGGATGCGGTCCGCGTACGGGGCGTCGGTGTGCGCCACGGCCGTCGACCGGGAGACGACGAACTCCGGGAAGGCGAGGTCCCGTTCGTAGACGGCCACCAGCGTCAGCGTCGTCCGCGAACCGTCGGTGAGGGTGAGTCCGACGCGTTCGCCGAGGCGCCACTTGTGCGCTTCGGCCGTCGCCGCGCCCGCCGCGAAGGTGCCCTCCCGAACTGCGGCCAGGTCGCCTTTGCGGACGTCGAGGTCGAGCACGCCGACGAGCGCGGGGCCGTCGGCACCCCAAGCCCGCACGGCCTTGGGGGAGTTGTCGAAGGCCGTCGGCGGCGGGGTGATCTCGGCGGCCACCAGCGCCGTCGCGGTGCCGCCGGGGAACGCCGTCCGGGGGTCGGCGGCCTGAGGCAGGTTCGGTGAAGGAGTGCAAGTGAGAGTCGTCCCAGCCGAAGCACACCTGGATGATGTCGTGCAGGCAGCCGAGTGAGGTGTCAG